>QEUZ01000254.1 GCA_003577355.1 Chloroflexota bacterium
GTGATCCTTGCAGTGCGCATCTCCACCCAGGTGGACACAAACGCAATGTCCTTTGAAACCGTCTGGTATCGGGAGGGTGTGCGCATCGCGCAGGTGGCTCCCGAACAAGGCCAACCTCGATTCGAAGGTACGCCGACGCCGGACGCACTACGAATGACGTTTGTCTATGCGCCCGAAAGCGGTTTCACTCCTGGTGCGTACCGAATTGGCCTCGTGCTAAACGGGTTCGAGATCACGAGCTACCGCTTCATCGTCACGACCGAAGAGCTGCCAACGCCAACCCCCGAGCCAACGGCAACGAGCACCCCCACCCCGACCCCAACTCCAACGCCGACCGTGACGCCCACAGTAACCCCCACTGTAACGCCAACAGTAACGGTAGGGCCATCGGCGACGCCGTCACCCACACGGCCGTCGTCGCCTGCTGCGGTCCACGATGTTGTCGTGACGACCGACATCAACCCTGTCTCGCAAGAGCCAACCGGCCCGCGCGTGTTTGTCTGGCTCGATGACCCGGAAGCGCTGGTGACGTTCTGGGTTGCGATCGAGGTGAGCAACCTGACCAGCAGCGACGCACTCGAAATCATCGTGTACCAAAACGGTGTTGAGTTCGGGTATCGCCCATTCCCAGCCGCAAACATCGTTTCCGGCTGGACCGCCGTCCAAATCGGCGTAGACAGCCCGTCGCTCGCGGTCGGAGATTACATCTACACTGTCAGCGTTTTCATCAATGGCCAACGATCGCTGGAGACATCGTTCCAGGTCAGCGCGATCCAGGGACCGTAGGGTTCCGACCACAGACCACTGTCGGGTAAAGGTGGCGCGCTTCGCCAGATACGAGCGTTGGCGAGATCACCCGATTGCTTCGGACACAGTCGATCGAACTACTGGTCACTCGCCACGGGTTACTGGTTACTCCACTAGCGCTCTACAAAGGCAACCCTGACAGTGCCCCGACCAGCCGGACAATCCGGTACGCCGTGAGGTAATCGGGCGCCGAATAGCCAAGTGTCCGACCGCCAAGCCGCGTTATACCCGGGATGATCAACGCCTGATCGACATACGCTGGCAACGAAACGTCGACTTCGAGTTCCACTGGGCCTTCTACCTGAAACAGCCGGCCGGCCCTTTCGAGCGCTGCCGTCGCACCCGCTCGGATCGCGTCGCACGCTGCCGCGGGATGAAGTGAATCGGCTGCCAGTTGACCAACGCCGTTCTTGACGACAACGGTGTCGACCTCACCGAGCAAGTCAGCGACCTCTTCCGCCACGGAACGGTCGCCAGTGACAAGCTTGAGCGGAACGCCGAATGCACCGGCAACCGCTGCGTTCAGCCCGATCTCGCCGAAGGACCGCCCATTGATGCGGACATCGGCAAGCGTGCCAGTGAACGTGTGGCTGAGAATCGAGTCTCCTGTACCTGCCCTGCCGTGGTAGCCGACAAAGAATGCAGCGTCGAACCCGCCCTGCACACCGTCGATCATCGCGAGCTGGCGGGGTTTACCTCGCACCAACCGGGCGCGCCGGTCTAGCAGCTCGGGGATGATGTTGCGAAACGTGCCATGTGCATCTGCGACGGTGACTTCGGCGAGCGGATCGGCGTCGAAGACGCCAGCAACCGCCGCAGAAGCTTCTGCGGTCATCAATCGCCGCGCCCGCTCGTACTCAGGGTTGCCGTTCTGCCCTTCCTCCCGGCCCACGACACCGGCTACACCTTCAATGTCGACCGAGATGAATACTCGCATGCCCGCTCCTCGCCCCGCGTTTTGTGCTTCAACCGAACCTCGCCCCAGGTGGGAGACGAGGCGCCCCTCCGTCGAAATCCGAACCCGCTTCCATCTGCTGTGTTGTTGCAACGTCACTCGCGTAACGGTCGATCAGTTCCGCCATTTCCCGATGGAACTGACTGTTGGCGACGACCCGTGTTACTCCAACGGCCTTAGCTGCCCGAAATGCTTCGACGGCCTTGTGTGGCCCAAACGCCAGAATCGGGACCCCATGACGGAGGTATCCCGACACCGCCTCCCAGTCTCCTTCGTCGCCGATCTCCGCCAGATCGACCAGCACCAAAGCGGGATTCAGAATACTGGCCGACTCCTCCAGCTCATCCAATGTCTTCACCACATGCGGTTCGAAACCGAGCCGCCGCGCGGTGTTGCGTATCCCGACGAGGAAGAACAGGTCAGGGCAGAAAACGACGATGACCCCACGTGACGCCTGTGTGCCATTCTTCGCTACTGCCTGCATCTCAGCCAGCCCTCTCAGCCGGGACGTTGTCGGTTTGGCGTGATGCGTTCAGGCTGGTAGCTCCAGGTTATCGGCGATCTCGCGCCCAGCGTGCAGCCACGTTTCATCGGTGTCATCTGGGACAGAGCAGCCGTTCGCCAGGATGAACTTCCGACCGCCTGTCTGGCGGATAGCATCCTCCGCTTCAGAGCGAATCTGGTCGATTGGGCCGTTGGAGAGCGCGCCGAATTCGTGCCAACCGCCCATCAGGCACTTGCTCGTCTTCGAACGCGCTTCGCGTAAGCTCGGACCTGCGAGGCGGTCCGACCAGGAGAGAACTTGAACCGGGTAGTCGAGCGTGTCATCGAAATACAGGTCGCGCTCCCCGTGGACGTGCAGGATGTTCAGCCAGGAATCTCGGGCGCCTTGCAGTGCGATGAGATCGTAGGGGCGTCCGATTTCGCGGTACATCTCGCGCGACATCAGGGCGCCCGTGCAGCCCTGCAATGCGAAGAAGACGCCGTCCGCTCCCGAATCGATGCAATCCTGGATGTGTGCGCGTAGGTTCTCGGCAATGGTCGCCAGGGCTTCGTGCAGGACCGCAGGTGACTCTTCAGCGAAGCGGAGTATCTGGTCCTTCGACTCGCAAAAGTTCATCGCCTCGCACAGGGGCGAGAAGACGGTCATAACAATCGGAGTCTCGTACCCGACAGCATCACGCAGCGCCTGAATGCTGACCGCCCGCTGATGGAAGAAGCGCGAGCGCTCAACGTTGATCGGTTCGATCAAACGCCAGTCGTTTGGCTCACGGATCGAACGCCGAGGGAAAGGGTACGGAAGGTCGGGCATGATCTTGAGGATATCGAGGTCGAAGGTCGATTCGAAAAACTCCAGGGTCGCTTCGGCCATCCTGCGGCCCGAACCTTCTGGCTTGAAGTGGTGCCAGAAGCAGACCGGGATCCGGTCAACCTCTTCTCCGTTGACCGCCGCCATCACTCGCTCGGTCTTTGTCATCTCGTTGATCGCCATGGGTTAATCCCTCCCGCCGCTCGTGCACCTTGCGGATGTATATCCCCTGTTCTGGCTACGATAACACGCCGAACGCGTTCCCGAGTGACAGCTCTCTGGGAAGTTTGGAGCGTACCCACTCCTTTCGAAGTGGCTTATTGACCGTAGGTAGTACAGAGATTACCCGCACACTTCAATCCCAACCCCCTTCCCCTGGGTGCTCGCCCCGACGATTCGCCGGGGCGACGCCTTGTGCCGCGCTCGAGCGCTACAATCGCTACCTGGGAACGGACAGGGGGGCATGTGCCTGGGTCTCAAGCAATCATCGTGCGGCGCTTTGTCGGTGGACCATTGTTGACTGACTGTTACGCGCTCATCGCGCCGGGAGCAGAAGCAATGGTGATCGACGCACCGCGCGATGCCTGGCGTGCTGCTGTGCGCGCAGCCGAGGAAGCCGGGGCACAGGTCGTTCTCGTCATCGCAACGCACGGACATTGGGACCACGTGACCGACCTGGCACGAGTGCAGGAACTGGGCATCCCAGTGGGCGCGCATCCGGGCGACGCATACTTGCTGGCCGACCCGCATGGTCAGGGACTCGATATCCCATTTCTGGTTGACCCTGTGCAGATCGATGAACCGCTACTCGAGGGCGACCGGCTCGGGTTGGGCGATTTCGAGGTGCGTGTTCTCCACACGCCTGGGCACACTCCCGGCAGCATCACGCTCTACGTTCCTGCAATCGGTGCGCTGTTCACCGGCGATACGCTCCTGAAAGGCGGTGCGGGGCACACCGCAGAACCGGGCGCCAGCCTTGCGGCCCTGGGCGCCAGCGTGCGACGCCTGGCGGCCTTCCCCGAAGCGACCGTACTCTATCCGGGTCATGGCGCTCCGACGACAATCGGAGACGAAGCCTGGCTTGCGTCGCTCAGCGATCCCGACGCCCCACTGGTGCAATGGCGCCCCGGAACAGCGAGCAAACGGAAGCGGAACTAAACTAACGCTTCGATTGCCCGAAGAACGAACGCGACGTGCGCGAGCTGTGCGATTCCTAACGCGAAGGCGGCGGGGCGAACGGTAATTCCGCCCGTCTGATAGAACACTGGGGGCGCAAATAGCGCACCGAGGACGGCAACCTGGGCCAAGAGTGCGCCGATCAGCAAATGACCAGGCAGTGCCGCCGCCGCCGCCAGACCGATACTCAGGAGCGCAATCCCAAACGAAAAGGCTATCTCGACCAGCATCACGAACGCGAGGCGACGCGATAGCTCCTGCTCTCGCCGGCGCGATCGCCGCGCCGGCGTCACCGTACCACTGGCTCGCACTGGTCGGTGACCTACTGCCTGTGTAAATGCATACGCACACGAGCGCAGCGAGATCAGGGCTAAGGCACATGCCGCGCCGACCGCCACTGTGACGATCACGACTTACCACCCCCGCCTGTACGTACCTATCGCGCGCGCGGGGCGACACCCTGTACGCTATCGCCCCGTGCGCTGAGTGGGAGATCCCACTCCCCCTTGCTACTCATCTAACGAACGAAACGCGCGTTGGATGCACGTTGAACGTTACCAACCCTGAAATACTGGGTTCGCGGTTTGCGTGCCTCAATCGACGGGACGAAGTACATCGTCGGCCACACAAGAATGCACTAGACCGTGTGTACGTACATTCTGGGTGCGACAACTGGAATATCGCGTGTATTGAGCACACTTGACGGCCCACGAATGGCGAGCGATTGTGCACGCATTGACGGGCAGGATCGGAGCACAAGAGTGTCGGGTGTCACATTCGATATCGACAACGCAATTGCAGGGGCAATGTCGGGGACTATTGCTGGAGTCGCCTTCGCCCTCGCGATGCATGTTGACATGCGCGTATTCAACAATCGCTTGGATGACTTCCGGCTTCTCGGCGAGCTTGGGCCGGGCGCTGGACACTGGCGCGCGAAGGGCATCGCCGTACACGCGGCGAACAGCGCGGGTTTGGGAATCGTCTACACACTCGTCGCAGATCGCCTCTTCGGCCCGGCATGGTTGCGCGGACTGACCTATGCCATTATCGAGAACACGCTCCTTTGGCCGTTGACATTCCTGCTTGACAAGCGGCATCCGGCGATTCTCGCTGGCAGGTTGCCACGCCTGAACCAGCCAGCAGCGATTGCACAAGAACATCTGCGCCACGCGCTCTACGGCATGGTGCTCGGTTGGGTTTATCCGCGTATGCGGGCGCGCCAGCGCCGCAGGAGTGACGCGCGTGGGAGCGCATAGAGGAATGCGCGAGACTCCACATCGTGCTCACGACTGAGGATTGTGACCTCTGTCTCGTCTCCAACCCGTTGGGCTTCGATGCGAACAGTACCTACGGATGATCGAAGCTCAAGCGCGTCCAGCGACTGGCTCACGATGCGCAAACCCGCAGACCTACCAGTAAAGTGTTGACGCGCCATGCGAAACACATCGGCGGGCGGCGCGACCGTCGTCGTACCATAACGAGTCATCGGACGCTGTTTCTCACCGCTACTCGAGGTCGGTGCCGGCCAACACAGCGAGGGAGATCGCTCGTGCTGGGGGACGCGCAGTCATCGGGCCGATGTTTTCGATAGGGACTCCTGCCTGGGTGTGGATCATCACCGCTATCGTCTGCGTGCAGAAGATCCCCTGGCACATGCCCATGCCGGCGCGGGTGCGTCGCTTGACATCGTTGACGCTAACGGCTCCGGTAGCAACCGCCTCGCGGATCTCCGCCGCCGTCACTTCTTCACAGCGGCAAACGTGTACATCATCCGCCAATGCCGCGAGGGCAGCGGTGAACTCGTCAAGCGCCATTTCCGCCTCCAAGTGTTCGCCGAGTTTCGTCGAGCAGCAACGATTGCAGTTCAGCGGCACGCCGCGCGCTCCTGGTTGCAGCAAGGCTCGCCAGCGCGTCGTTGAGTCGAGCGGATCCACTCGCCGCGTACCCCGCGACCCGCCCCTCCGCGAATGCTTCTTCAAGGCTGCACAAACCTGCGCAATCTCCCACGGCGTACACGCCGGTGATCGAGGTCATCAAGGTCTCGGTGCGACGTGGGACCTGGGAAAGGCTCGACTCCGCATAACCGATTGCACACAGCCCGTGGAGCGCAAGCTCCGGGTCAGGGCGACGCCCGATTGCGAGCACGACCGCGTCAGCGGAGACCTGACGGGCATCTACAGCCACATGGGTAACGCTTTCCTGCCCAAAAACCTGCAGGTCTGCGGTCGTCTGTGCTTCGGCCACAACGCTCAGCCCAAGCGTTTCGCACGTGCTG
>QEUZ01000255.1 GCA_003577355.1 Chloroflexota bacterium
GATGTTGATGGATGGCATCGTCGAGCGGGTTGGCGCGGATACGGAAGTCCACGGTCTCGATCTCAACCCGCATTTCATCGCCGTCGCCCGTCGCCGCGCCGAGATGGCCGGCTACACCAACACCGTCTTTGCGATCGGCGATTGCCTTGGCCTGCCATACGGTGACCAAACATTCGATGCCGTCGCGGCGGAGCGCCTGTTGATGCACGTCAATGCCATACCGGACGCGCTGAACGAGATCAAGCGCGTCCTCACGGTTGGTGGCAGGGCTGTCTTCTGCGACTACGATCCCTACACTTCCTTCGCGGGTGGGCCGGACCCAAACATCACTGCGCGCGTCATGGCTTCCGCCGCGTCGATCTACGCAGCGCCACGTGCAGCCCGAGAGACCGCGCGCAAGTGTGTCGATGCCGGCCTGTACGTCGAGAAAGTTCACGGCCACTTACTGGTTATCGAAGACCCGCGAGCGAAAACGGCAACAGGCATTGCGGCAAACTGGGCGGAACACGCGATTGCCGGTCGCCAGGCGCCGCCCGATACGATCACGCGCTGGCGCAAGGCGGTCGAGCGCTCCATGCACGATGGGACGTTCCTGATTGCGATCCCGCACATCATCACCATCGCCCGGCGCGTCAGTTAGACTGAGACGCATACACGTCGCGAGGTGGGCAAGGAGAGCGAGATGTCGGCGTATCCCCGTGGCGATTTGCTGGTTGAACCAGCGTGGTTGGCGGAGCGCCTCGGCCAACCGGATGTGGTCGTCATCGACTGCGACCCAGCCGAACTGCGCGATGCACGCGAGCACATCCCAGGTGCGCTGCACCTTCCGATTCATCAGTATTTCCGGGATGCTGCGACCTTCAAGCATGTCGCGCCGCCGGAGGAAGCTGAGTCGGTGCTGCGAGGGCTAGGCGTCAATAACGACAGCACCGTCGTGCTCTACGACCAGCGCGGCAGCATCAACGCGGCGCGCACCTGGTGGGTACTCTGGTATTACGGTTTCGAACACGCAGTCGTGCTCAATGGCGGGTGGCCAGCCTGGCAGGCCGAGGGGTATGCCGGAGCGACCGACTGGGCCGTCGCAACGCGGCCCGGCAACTTCACCGCGCGTGTCGTCCCTGAGCGGTATGCGAGTTGTGCAACGATCCTCCCTCGACTCGGCCAACCGGACTTCGTACCACTCGATGTGCGCGATGACCTCGAGTGGTCCGGAACGAAACCTGCGCCAAATGCCAACAACCAGCGCGAGGGGCGCATCCCTGGTGCGGTCCACATTGAATGGGTCGAGTTTGTCGATTGGGAAAACGCGACGCGTTTCAAACCCGCGGAGTGGATCGACGCGCGTCTGGTGGGGGCAGGGATTACGCGTGACAAACGGGTCGTGCCCTATTGACAAGGGGGCATCCGTGCGGCGCACGGCACGTTTGTTCTGGCGCTCATGGGGTATACAGATATCGCGAACTACGATGGCTCCTGGTCGGAGTGGGGGAACCGGAAAGACACGCCGATCGAACGCTAACGCTGCATGCGGAGTGGGGGGGACGGTGGCCGACACGCAACTGCTTGCAGAACGCTGGCGGGTAAACGCCCGGGCCGCAGGCATCGACCTGCCGGATACGGTCGTCGAGGGGGCGGTTCGGGCAGGCACGCTTGAGCAGATCGCAGCGCTGGAGGCGCTGTTGCGGCGCCTTGATGCCGGCTTCAGCATGCCGCACCAATTGGCGCGCCCATGGGATGCGGAGCCGAGCGATGCCTGACTTCAGCATTCTTCGCAGGCCGCTTTTCGAAGTGGCGCATCTGGTCGAACGACGCGAGGTGTCGCCGGTCGAACTCGCCGAGCTCTCGCTGGCGGCGATCGACGCGGCAAACTCAGTGTTGAACGCGTTTCGCTGTGTCCTGCCGGAGCGAGCGCTGGCAGCCGCGCGACGGGCAGAAGCCGAGATTGCTGGTGGTTCCTACCGCGGCGCATTGCACGGCATCCCCCTTGCGGTGAAGGACCTGATGGATGTTGCAGGGGAGACGACCCCGGCCGGGTCTGTCGTCCTTGCCGATCGTGTGGCGACCGAAGATTGCGATGTCGTGCGGCGGTTCGATGCTGCCGGTGCGGTCATCATTGGCAAGACACACCTGCCGGAGTTCGCCTACCACGGGTCGTCGATCAACCCGCACTATGGGCCGGTGCGTAACCCGTGGGACCTTGAGCGCGACACTGGCGGCTCCAGCAGCGGCACCGGCTCGGCTGTTGCGGCCGGCCTGGTGTACGGCGCAACCGGGTCTGACACCGGCGGTTCGATCCGCAACCCGAGCAGCCAGTGTGGACTCGCGGGGATCAAACCCACCTTTGGGCGGGTGAGTGGGCGCGGCGCAGTGACGCTGGGCTGGTCGCTCGACCACATGGGGCCAATGACGCGCACGGTGCGTGATGCGGCGTTGATGCTGGAGGCGATGGCTGGGTACGACCCTGGCGACCCGCGCACCGCCCGAAAGCACGTGCCCAGCTATGCGGATACGCTTGACGCCGGCGTCGCTGGCGTGCGCATCGCACTGCTGGAAGATGACGGCGCGTCCCTGCCGCTGGCGACTCCTGCGGTCGTGCATGGTTTGGCCCATGCTGCCCAGGCGCTGGCCGATGCTGGCGCCCTGGTTACCCCGCTGCGTATCCCGGAGGTGTCAGAGTTGGAGCTCGTCGGCGTCGGCCTGCTGCGCATGGAAGCGAGCGCAACCTACGAGCATTTCTTGCGTGAGCAGCCGGAAGCGCTCGGAGCCCCAGCGCGTGACCGCTTGTATCTCGGTTGGGCAATGGGACCTGAAGTCCCGCTTCTGGCTGGCCAAGCCCGCACGGTGTTGCGAGAGCGTTTCAGCGCGCGCCTGGATGGCTTCGACTTGCTCCTCTTGCCCGGTATGCCCTACGAAGCGCCGCCATTGGCAACGATGCCGGCAGGGACGCGGTTCCTCACCCCATTCAATGCCCTTGGCTGGCCAGCCATGGTGACCCCCTCCGGGCTGGGCGAGCGAGGGCTTCCAACCGCGGTACAGATCGTCGGCCGGCCCTGGGCTGAAGCATTGGTCTTCCGTGCCGCACGGGCGGTTGAGGCGGCAGTTGGGCCGCTGAACGCGCCGTTCGCCATACCACAGTGAGTGCGAAACGCGTGACGGCGCGATCTGTGCGAAGTAGTGGCGGGTGTGTCCTAGCGCTCGCTGTACAGCGCGACGCGGTTTCCAGTAGGGTCGCGGAAGATCGCGAAGAAGCCGATGCCGGGGATGTCGGTGCGTGGCACAACGGTTTGCCCACCCAGTTCCTCAACGCGGGCAAGGGATGCTTCTATGTCGTCGGTAGACACATAGACCAGGACATTGCCCGGCTGTACCATCTCGCCATCGACCTGCGGGAAGCCGCCGCCTACGCCTCCTTCGACAGCGAAGGTGGGGTAACTCATCTCCGGATGGTGCTGGACCTGCCAACCAAACAGCTTGGAGTAGAACTCGGTGGACTGCGCCGTTTCAGCGGCTGGGAACTCGATGTGGACAATCGAGTGGGTTGTCACGGATCCGCTCCTCTACATGTACGTACGGTGCCTGTCGGTCACTACAGTAGTACATATGTTCTAGTTTGTCAAGGGGTTCCGCGCAACAGCCGAACGTGGTGGATGGATGCAGCTGGCTGAACTCGATCTCCGACGTGGGTTTGTGATTCTGGCGATAACCGCGTTTGCGACAAGCCTCTCGATGGGCGTGCAGCAGGCCATCTTGCCGAACTTCCTACGCGAAGAGATCGGCATGGATGGCGCCCAGAACGGCTATTTGGTGGCATTTCGGGAGCTACCTGGGTTCCTGTTGGCGTTTGTTGCGGCGTTGCTCCTGCGTCTCGGCATGGCTCGCGCCACGGCGCTGGCACTGCTGATCATGGGGATCGGGTATGCGTCGTTTGCGTTGACGCACACGTTCACCGCGGTCGTCATTGTTGCTGTTGTCGGCAGCCTGGGCTTTCACTCGTGGCTGCAGATGCAGTATGCCCTTGGGTTGAGCCTGGCACGCCGCGGTGAGGAGGGGAGTGTCCTCGGACGCATCAGCTCGGTCGGGTTCGCTGGGCGCATGCTTGGCATGGTCTCGGTGCTGCTGGTGCTGCTCCTGGTTGGTCGGCTGGCTGATAGCCCGGACGACCTGCAGGGGACGGTGTTCCGCGTGCTGTTCATCGTCGGCGGGGTGTCGGCGGTGGTCGCCGGCGTTGCGATATTGCGGTTCCCGACGGCGCCAGGCGACGACCAGGCCAGAGGCAGCGCACGCAAGTTGACCCTGCGCCGTGAGTACTGGCTCTACTACCTGCTGTCATTCCTCGATGGTTGCCGGATGGAAATCTACTTCGCGTTCGCGCCGTTCGTCCTGGTCGAGCAGTTTGGCGTGAAGGCGACGGCGATCACCACGCTCCTGATCACGGCCGGGCTGATTAACTGGCGCACCGCACCGTGGATCGGGCGGCTGATCGACCGCTACGGCGAGCGCCGGATGTTGACGATCAACTATTGTGGACATCTGGTCGTCTTCCTCGGGTTTGCCCTGGCCGGGAATGTCTGGCTTCTGTACCTCTTCTACCTCGGCTACAATTTCCTGTTTACCTTTTCCATTGGGACGACGACGTACCTGCGCAAGATTGCGCGTCCGCACGAGATCCCCTCCACTCTTGCGATGGGCGTTTCCTGGGCGCACGTTGCTGCAGTTGCGGTGCCGGTCTTCGGGGCCGCGCTCTGGACGCAGCTGGGGTACCAGTTCCCGTTTCTGTTTGGCACAGCGTTCGTCATCCTCTCGATCATCTTCACCCGGAAGATCGACATCGAACGGCAGCGTGTCGTGGAGCCGCCAGTCGTGCTCGCTTCCGGCGCCGCCGACGACTAGCGCTCGCTGCAACCCATACCAGCGCACCCGCCCGGTTGTGACGAATGACTGCTGCCGGCTGACAGGCTTCGCGCTACGCTGCCAAGCAGAGACGAGACAGAGCGGTCGATTCTGTCGTTGATTGGACGCGCATGACCAGGCCTGCTGGGGGGAGACTTGTCGGCAATCTGCCGGCGACGGTGATCACGCCGCCGGATGTCCGGGAGCTGCCGGACGAGTATTCCGCATGTGCGATGCTCAGCCTCGAAGAGCTAGCGCGACTCGTGGTTGCGCGTGATGCCGACGCGCTTGGCCTGCTGGAGTGGCTGCGGCGCGAGGAGGTGCAGCGGCTGCGGTTTCTCCGTTGGCTCTGTGCTAGCGAGCGGCTCCGGCCGTAGGAGCGCCGTGGGCGCGCCGCCGCTTGAAAGCAGTGTCCAGGACAGTTTGCACTTGATCTGACGTGAGGCCGAAATCGAAGTGGGTGTACACCGTGTTGGCAGAGTTCGATTGCGGAGCCATGCCAGTAACGAACATCTGTGTGCGACACTCGACGATCGCGATCATTTTGGCGATGCGCTGATCGAGTTCGAAGCCGATTGCCCGCAGCATATCCTCATAGCCGGTCGGGGCAAGCGGAGAGCGCACGAAGCCGTGTTCGCCATCTCCACGCGTCTGGAGGGCTTCGATCATCATTGCCTGGAACCCGTCGTCGGGGAACTCCATGAGCTCGAAGTCGCGCTGGCCACGGTTCATCGCCCGTACCAACATGCCACCATCGACTTCCATGACGTTCAGCCAGCGATACCCTCCTACGTCCATCCGGCGGCCGATCACCCGTAACCGGTTCTGGTAGGTTGGTTGCAACAGGCGCTGTCGTTGCGCCGCGTCGAGGGGGTTCTGCGCCGAACCGTTATTACTACGGCGCGGACCGAACACGTGAGCGCCGTCGCTCATCGTTGTCCTCCACATGACTCGCTCAGGCTGTGCCGGAGCCACAGGTGATCCCTCTCGCTCCGGGGCGTGCATGGCTCTATCGTGCAGCGCGCACGGATGCTGGTCAATTGCTCCGGGGGTTTTCGGTACTTTCGGGGGGCTGAGATGTGGCCGCTTGCCGTGCCGGCTATCGCGGCGAGTTACCGGCGATAGCGTGCCCGCCGGCGGCGGGCGATGGTGAAGGGCCAGAGGATCGCCAGCAAGATCGCGCCAGTGATAAACCCGCCGATGTGCGCGAAATAGGCCACGCCATCGGTCTGCGCAGTTTCCGGCCCAAGTGAGGCAAACCCGGCCAGGAACTGCAGCAGCACCCAGAACCCGATCACGAGGATGGCTGGCAAGGTAACCACTGTCACGAAAATGCCGAGAAAGACCAGGACACGCACCGAACGACCGGGGAACATGAAGAGATAGGCTGCCAGGACGCCGGAAAGCGCGCCGCTCGCCCCAACCATGGGTATGGTGGACTGTGTATCGACCAGGATCTGCAATGCAGCGGCTCCGCAGCCGGAAAGCAGATAGAACACCAGAAACCAGAAATGCCCAAACGCATCTTCGACGTTGTCGCCGAAGATCCACAGGTACATCATGTTGCCGATGATGTGCAGCCAGCCGCCATGCAGGAACATCGAGGTAAAGATCGTCACCCAGACTGGATG
>QEUZ01000256.1 GCA_003577355.1 Chloroflexota bacterium
CGCGGCGCTGGAGCTTGCCGGCTGGGCCGTATCCGGCAAGAGCACGATCCTGACGATCCTCGACTCCTACGAGCACTTCCAGTACTGGTTCGATGCCGGACTCTACCTGCGTTTCGATGACTTCATCATGCTCTTTCCACTCGCCTACGCGCTCGGGCTGTACTGGATGGTCGAGCGCGGTGTGACGGCCGAGGAGTACCCGACCTTCGGGGCGCTGGCGTTCCTGCTGCTCTTCAGCGTCACGTTCTTCCATCCGCATTACGCTGTCTGGCTCGTGCCGTTCCTGGCGCTGACCAGCGCCCACATCCCACGCATGGTCGTCTACCACGCCATCCAGATTGTCTGCGTGCTTGTCTACACGCTGCAGTGGGGCTCCTGGACGACCTGGGACCTCCTGAAGCCGCTCCTCGGCGCACGCACCGCCAGCCTGCCCGACCCGGTGGAGTGGGTCCAGGCACAGATCGAACCACGCATATTCTTCGGGTTCTTCCGCTCGATCCTCTCGGCGACCTGCATCTGGATGGGCTGGAAGCTGATCCAGCGCCTGCCGCCTCGCCCAGCAGCGACGGGGACGAGCGGGGCAACACGGGTCGGCGCACCGCTGCTGCTGCTCGGCATGTCGCCCCTGCTCTTCGCTGGCTGCTCGGCGGTCGTGGCCGGTTACTCCAGCCCGTTGGCCCACGACTACGGCCGGGTAGCCTGGCCGGCGCTCGGCGCAACAGTAGAGCAGGTGTTCATCGCCGGGCCAGGGACCAGCGCCGCGATCGACAACGACGCGACGACGACGCAGGAACAGTTCCTCGCCCGCCACACGGCGCTCCCGGAGGACGCCCGCAGTGGGCGGCTGGACGAGCTGCGCGTCGGCGTGCGCCTTGCAGACGACACCGGCGTCGCCTGGGCTACTGGCGCGCGCCTGCTCCTGCTCGGCGACGACGGCGCTGTGCTGGCCGAGTATCCCATCGACAGCCTGCCGCGCACGGGCGATTGGCTGACAGTCAGCGACCCACCCAACCCGCCATCAGGCGCGGCTGTGCGGTTGCAGCTCAAACCCGGCGACGGGCCGGATGCGGAACGCCTGGAGTTTGGGCTAACGAGCGACCGCGCACCCTTTGGCGGGCAACGCGCCGCGGTGCTCGGGCCGGACGGCGAGCGCCAGGAACTGCCCGGCGCATTGTTGGTCTGGACCCGCTACGAGCGCGATGTTGATCTACGCGGCGTGCTGCACACCGCCGGAGCGAGCCTGCGCGGCGGCATCGAGCGCGACCCCGCCTTCGGGTTGCTCTGGCTGGGCGGGCTAGTGACGCTGGCGTTGGCTGGTACAACCCAGCTGCGACGGCGGGAGGCCTGACGTGGTCATCGACCGCTCCCGACGCTCTTGCCTGCTCTGCGGAGCGACCTTCACCGGCCGCACCTTCCTCTGCCGAGCCTGCGCGGACCAATACCGCCACCAGACGGTCCCGCTCACCGTGCGCAAGCAGTTCTACGAGGCGCTGGACGAAGCCTACCCGGCACGCTCGAACACCCACGGCGACTGGAACGTGCCGGTGGCCCTGCTCCGCGAACTGGAACGGCTGCCGCCTGACAGCCGCATCCTGGAGATCGGGGCCGGCGGCGGTTTCCTCGCCGCGGCGTTGCAGGAGCGTGGGTTCCAGCGGCTGGTGCTTACCGACCTCACGGCAACGTCGCTGGCCGCGCTGCGCGCTCGCGTGCCAGCAGCGCTGTTTGCCGCCGCTGACGCCGCCCGGCTCCCGTTTCGGGCTGGCGTGTTCGACGCCGTCATCTCCAGCGACCTCATCGAGCACCTGCCTCGCCCCGATGTCGAGCGTCATCTGCACGAGGTTGCGCGCGTACTGGCGCCGGGCGGCAGCTACTTCCTCAAAACCCCGAACCGCCTGGTTGCCGAACCGTTCTACCGCCTGCGCGGCCTGTACGACTGGCACTTCTGGCACCCATCGATGTTCTCGCCCGGCGAGCTGCGGTTCGCGCTGGCACGTCACGGGCTAGATATGCGGCTCGTTGCCCAGCCACACCTCACCGGGGCGCAGCTGGCAAAGCTGCCAGGGCCACGTTTCCTGCGGACGCCAGCCGCGCACCTGCCGGTTGGCCTCCTACCCGCCGTCGCCCGGCCACACCTTGAAGTGGTGGCAACCCGTCGTACAGCGCGCGGCCTGCCGTAGAATCGGGACGACGCGACCCGCCGGCAGCATCGCAAGGGAGAAGTGCATGATGTACGACACGTATGTAGGCACGGAGCATGGCGTCCACCGCCTGCGCGCTGGGCGTGCGCAGTCATTAGGACTGGAGAACCTCAAGATCAGCGCGATCTTCGCCGGGCGCGAGGCGAGCGGCGACACCTACATCTTGGCCGGTAGCTACGGCGCCGGCATGTTCCGCAGCGCCGACGACGGCCACACCTGGCAGCCGATCTACGCCGGTTTGCCTGCCCCAGCCTTCCGCACGATCGACGTCCACCCGCTGAACCCTCGCGAACTCATCTGCGGCTGCGAACCAGGCCGCATCTACACCAGCGCAGACGCTGGCAGGACCTGGAGTGAGGTTGCGGGCATCCGCAATATCCCTGGCATCGACGAGTGGTACTTGCCCTACTCGCCACGCGCCGGGGCAGTGCGGAACATCCACGCGCCGGACCCGAGCAGCGCCCGGCTGCTCGCATCGGTTGAGGTCGGTGGGCTGCTCGACTCGCGCGACGGCGGCGTGACCTGGACCTGCTCACAAGTGGGAGTCGACGACGACATCCACCACATCACCAGCCACCCCGACGACCCGAACCTCCTCTACGCCTCACTCGGCTATGCAGCGCTCCGCCGCCATCGCCGGCCGGCAGATGGCAGCGGTCATCCGCGCCTCGGCGGGGTCGCCCGCTCGCGGGACGGCGGCGCGACCTGGGAGAAGCTCTTCAGCGACTACACCCGCGCGACAATCGTCCCACCCACCCGGCGCGACCTGGTGCTGAGCGGCCCGGCGCCCTACGTGGGCGAGGCGGGACGGATCGACGTATCGGACGATGGCGGCGACAACTGGCAGGCGGCATCGACCGGGATCGAGACGCCGATGCCGGACATGGTTGAGCTGTTCGTCGTTGCGTCCGACCAGACGATCTGGGCGGTACGCTCCGGTGGTGGGCTGATCCGTGCCGAAGCGGGCGAGTGGCATTGGCACTCGACCCTGCCGGAAGATAGCAACCTGAAGGTGAACGCCGTCGCGTTTCTGAACGTGTAAGGAGTGCGAGATGTCGGAGACCCAGCAGCCGGTGGACGCCGGCGACAACCGCCTCAACGCGATCGGCGTGATCAACCGGCGTGAGATCGAAGCGCGGGTGATCGGCCCGTTGATCGACGCGATGAGCGCGGAGTTCGGGCGCGAACGTGTGCTGGAAGTCGCCCGCGAAACTATCGTGCGCATTGCCCGCGAGCAGGGGGCCGAAATGGCAGCGGCGTTGGGCGACAACTCGCTCTCGCGCTTCAACGAGGCAACCGAGCACTGGAAAGCTGGGGGTGCCCTGGAGATCGAAACCCTCGAAGCCACCGACGAAGTACTTGCGTTCAACGTGCGCCGATGCCGCTATGCCGAGATGTACCGCTCACTGGGTCTGGCCGACTTGGGAGGGCTGCTCTCCTGCAACCGCGACTACGCCGCTATCGAGGGGTTCAACCCGGATGTCGAGCTGATCCGCACCCAAACGATCATGCAGGGGGCTGCCTACTGCGACTTCCGCTACCGGCTGAACAAGCAGAAGCCGGCCAGCGACGCGAACGGAGCATAGATGCCGGAACAGCCACACGAACCGATAGTCCCGCAACGCGCGCTGGTGATCGTTGCCCACCCGGATGACGCCGAGCTGGCCTGCGGGGCGACGGTCGCAACCTGGACAGCTTCTGGCGCACAGGTCTGGACCTGCATCGTCACCGACGCATCCGGTGGTGGCGACGACCACGCCGAGGATGTTGGCCCCGCAGCGCGCGCCGCGATCTCTGCTATGCGCAAGGCGGAACAGCGCGCTGCCTGCGACGCGCTCGGGCAGGCCGGGGCGCTCTTTCTCGATTACCCGGACGGCCGGATCGAGCCGACGCTGGAACTGCGGCGCGACATTGTGCGGGTGATCCGCCAACTGCAACCGGAGATCATCATTACCCAAAGCCCCGACCGGCGCTGGGACCCATTCTTCCTGTTCCGCCATCACCCGGACCACCTCGCGGTCGGGGCAGCCGTCATGGCGGCGGTGTACCCGGCAGCGCGTAACAGCTGGGACTTCCCGGAGCTCCTGGATGAAGGGCTGAAACCACACCGTGTCCAGGAGCTGTGGATCAGCGCAGCGCCCGTCGTGAACCACTGGGTCGATGTCACCGCCGGGGTCGATGCCAAAATCGCCGCCTTGCGCGCCCACCACAGCCAGCTCGGCCCCCGCATGGACGAGCTGGCAACGAATATCCGCCGCTGGTTGGCGGAGAACGGCGCGCGTTACGGGGTCGGCGCAGCCGAAGAGTTCCACCGGGCAGACCTGCGGTGACCGTCGCGCGCATCTTCCTGTTACCGATCCTGCTCTGGTCCGGTGCGCTCGTCGTCACCCGCGTCGCTGTGGCCTCGCCGGAAGACTGCGGGATGGTGACCGCCGCGAGCGCCCGCGCCGCTGCGCGGGCAGCCGGTGAGTGGCTTATTCGTGGCCAAGCGCCGGACGGCCGGTACACCTACGAGTATTTCCCGGATGAGCAGCGTGTTGGTAGCGATTACAACATCGTGCGCCATGCCGGTGTCACAATGTCCCTCTACCAGCTCGCTGGGAAGCTGGACGATGACGCCGCGATGCAGGCGGCCGACCTGGGGCTGGCCTGGGAGCTGGAGCGGCTCGTCGGCATGGACGACTGGCTCGCCCTCTCGGACGACGACACCCCGCGCCTCGGCGCGACGGCGCTCATGGTCGCTGGGCTGGCTGAACGCCGCCTTGCGACCGGCGACGAGCAGTACGACGACATCATGCTCAGCCTGGGCAACTTCCTGGTGAAGTTGCAACGGCCCGACGGCGGCTTCTACGTCCAGTGGTACATGGCGACGAACGAGCCGGACCGTATTAGCACGTCGATCTATTTTCCCGGCGAGGCGATGTGGGCGCTTGCCTTGCTCCACGAAGCGCTGCCCGGTCACGGTTTCGACGCTGCCGCCTACCGTGCAGGCGACTTCATCGCGCTCTACCGCGACGAGGTCGAAAACATCAAGTGGCCGCCGCTGAACGACCATTGGGCCTCCTACGGCATGGCCGAAATGGCTGAGTGGGGCTTGCCGCAGCACCAGATCGACTACGCACGTCGGCTGGCCGAACGCTTTGGCTTCCTCATGCGACTGGAAGCACAGAACCAGGCCGACTACTACTTCGACGAGCAGCGTGGTGATCCCCGCCGGGCGGCATCGCTCGGCACCTGGGTCGAGGGCACGTCAGCGCTCTGGCGACTTTCTGCGCTCGACCCGCGCATGGCAGACATGCAGGACGACATACTGGAGCGCGCTGCGTGCGGCGCAGGGATGCTGATCGCGCGACAGTACCCAGCAGCAGCCGGGCCGGAACTGGCCGGAGCATGGGTCGAACTGGGCGTCACCCGCATGGACGACCAGCAACACGCGATCTCCGGCCTGCTCTACACCGCCGATGCGCTTGAAGGCCGCACCGAACGCGGACCCGATCCGCCAGAGGGGACGAACCCGTGAGTGAGTGGCTGGAGCTGTTCACGCGCATCCTGCTGGTCCTCAACCCGTTTGCGGCCATTGCCATCTGGGGCTCCCTAGCAGCGCCGCTCGCAGCAGCCGAGCGCAGCAGGCTCGGCCTGCTGGCCGGCATTGCGGGCTTGGTAGCACTGTCCCTCGCTGTACTGTGCGCCGGCGCCATGCTCGATGCGCTAGACGTCAGCACGCCAACCTGGCAACTGGGCGCCAGCCTGCTGTTGATCTTTGGTGTGCTGCCAGCATTCGTGCGCCGCGACCCATACGCCCGCGAGCCATATGGCAGTGGCAGCAGCGCACGGCTCTGGTCTGCTGCGCGCATGGCCCTCAACCTTGCTACTCCGGCCACCCTTGCGGCGCTCATCTTCTACAGTGCTGGCTGGGGCAAGGTCGACGCATTGTCTGCACTACTGGTTGCCGGCGCCGTCATCACGGGTGGGCTGCTCGCGGCCGACCGCATCGAACGCCGGGTTGGCCGCTGGCCAGCCCGCGAAGCAGGCCGGGTCCTCTCGGCGCTGATCGTGCTGCTGGCGGTCGGCATGGCAATCGACGGGATCAACTCGGTGTAAGGGCCATCACCCTCCGGCCCCCTGCTCCCGACCCCACGGGCGAAGCTGTGCTTCTCCACCAGCGTTGCGATGCGCGCATCAGTCGGTAGGAGAGCCCACCTTCGTGCAAGGCGCTCTCGCGCCCGTCGCGCAGGGGAACGAGGAGGAGGGCAGTGGCTTACTCTGCAATCTTCGGGCGGGGGATGACCGGCGCGTGACCGCGCTTATAGACCATGACGGTGCGCTTGAAGGTGATGACAACCGTTCCGTCCTGGTTGTAGCCCGTCGTCTTGACCGTCACGATGCCGACGTTGGGCCGGGAGCGCGATTCGCGCTTTGCCAGCACCTCCGACTGGGAGTAGATCGTGTCCCCTTCGAATACAGGGGCAGGGAGGCGGATCTCGTCCCAGCCGAGGTTGGCAAACACGTTCTGTGAGATGTCGGTGACGCTCTGGCCGCTCACGAGCGCGACAGTAAATGTGGAATCGACCAGTGGCCTGCCAAACTCGGTCTGGGCTGAGTAGTAGTGGTCGAAGTGGATCGGCGCGGTGTTCTGGGTCAGCAGGGTGAACCAGATGTTGTCGGTTGTCGTTACGGTGCGCCCCAATGGATGCCGGTAGATATCGCCGACTTCGAAATCCTCGTAGAACCGGCCACCCCAACCCGCCTTCTCCGGCATGCTCTCCCCCTGCTCACACGACCCCAGCGCGTCGCAGCGCCGCGATCTCTTCTTCGTCGTAGCCCAGCTCCTGCAGGATTGCATCGGTATGCTGGCCAAGCGCTGGGACCGGGTCCATCACGTACTCGGCATCCTGCATGATGACTGGCGGCAGCAAGGACCGGACCACACCGCCGGGGCTGTCGATCTCCTGCCAGCGGCCGCGTTCTGTCAATTGCGGGTGCTCGATAAACTCCTCTACCGTTCTGGCGCGCGCGTTGGCGATGCCGGCGGCGTCGAGTCGTGCCGTTACCTCATCCGCCGTGAGGGTTGCGAACACCTGGTCGATCGTTGCGTTCACCTCGGCGCGGTGCAGCTGGCGTGCAATCGTCGACGCGAAGCGCGGGTCCTGCGGCAGGTCGGGCTGTTGCAGGACAACCCGGCAGAACGCCTGCCACTCCCGTTCGTTCTGCACACCGAGCATCACGAGTGCGCCATCGCCAGCCGCGTACGGGCCGTAGGGGACGATAGCAGCGTGGCTCGCTCCAGTGCGAGCCGGGGCCGTCCCGCCATAATGGGTGAAGTAGGCAGGGTAGCCCATCCACTCCGCCAAGGCATCGAAGAGCGAGACCTCCAGCACCGCACCGGCGCCGGTGCGCTCACGCCGGTAGAGGGCCGTCAGGATACCGCTGTAGGCGTACATGCCACCGGCTATATCGGCGATGGAAATACCAACCTTCGAGGGGGTCTCCGGCGTGCCAGTGATCGACAGGACTCCGGCCTCCGCCTGGATTAGCAAGTCGTAGGCCTTCTTCTCGCGGTAGGGGCCATCTGAACCATAGCCGGAGATCGAGCAGACGATCAGGCGTGGGAAGCGTTCGACCAGTTGGGCCGGCGGCCAGCCGAGGCGCTCGAATGCACCCGGAGCCAGGTTCTGGATGACGACATCCACCCGCTCCAGCAGCTCCTCGACGATCCGCGCGCCCTGGGGCTGTTTCAGGTCGAGCGTTAGCGACTCCTTGGAACGGTTGGTCCAGACGAAGTGACTGGCCTGCCCCTTGACCGTGCTGTCGTAGCTCCGCGCGAAGTCGCCGACCCCCGGCCGCTCGATCTTGATCACCCGCGCACCGAGATCGGCCAGCTGGCGCGTCGCGAACGGAGCGGCCACCGCCTGTTCGAACGACAGCACCGTCACCCCCAGCAACGGGGCCGAAGGATGCCGCACCTCACCATACCGCGCCGGCTCAGGCCTCCCCACCACCAGACTCCCAACTCGTCACCGGTCACTCCCCACTCGCCACTGGTTACTGGTCACTGGTCACTCGTCACTCATCACTCAATACGACCTCGGCAACCCGAGGACATGTTCGGCCAGATAGGACAGGATCAGGTTCGTCGAGATCGGCGCTACCTGGTAGAGACGGGTCTCGCGCAGCTTGCGCTCGATATCGTATTCCACAGCGAAACCGTAGCCGCCATGCGTCTGTACTGCGACATTGGCAGCCTCCCACGAGGCATCCGCGGCGAGCAATTTGGCCATATTCGCTTCCGCTCCACACGGTTGCCCGGCGTCGAACAGCTCGGCAGCGCGGTAGCGCATCAGGTCGGCAGCGCGCAGGTTGGCGTAGGCGCGGGCGATCGGGAAGGCAATGCCCTGGTTCTGACCGATCGGCCGGTCGAAGATCACCCGTTCCTTCGCGTAGCTTGTCGCCTTCTCGATACACCAGTCCCCGTCGCCAATGCATTCTGCAGCGATCAGGATACGCTCGACGTTCATGCCATCGAGGATGTAGCGGAAGCCGCGGTTTTCCTCGCCGATCAGGTTCTCGGCGGGCACCTCCAGCCCATCGAAGAAGACGGCGTTCGTTTCATGGTTCATCATCGTCTCGATTGGGCTGACGCTGAACGCCCCCGCTGGGGCGTCGCGCAGGTCGACGAGGAAGACGGAGAGGCCATCCGAGCGACGCTGCACCTGTTCCAGCGGGGTTGTGCGCGCCAGGAGCAGCATCAGGTCGGAGTGCTGCACCCGCGAGATGAAGATCTTCTGGCCGGTCACGATGTACCGGTCCCCCTTGCGCACGGCGGTCGTGCGCAACCGGGTTGTGTCGGAGCCGGTGTTCGGCTCGGTGACGCCGAAGGCTTGCAGGCGCAGCGCTCCGCTGGCGATCTGCGGCAGGTAGCGTTGCTTTTGCTCTTCCGAGCCGTGTCGCAGCACGGTTCCCATCGTATACATCTGGGCATGACAGGCGCCGGAGTTGCCACCGGAGCGGTTGACCTGCTCCAGAATGATCGACGCCTCGGTGACCCCTAACCCCAGCCCGCCGTACTGCTCCGGCACCAGCGCACTCAGAAACCCCGCCGCAGTCATCGCCGCGACGAACGCCTCCGGGTAGGCGCGCTCGCGGTCAAGTGCGCGCCAGTACTCAGCCGGAAACCGGCGGCAGAGCGCCGCCACTTCGCGTCGCAACTCGTCGTGCAGCTCGGTTCGCGCGGACATGGTTCTGTTCTTTCCGGTTGTCGTTGCAGTTGCAGCCGCGCCGGGTTTGGACGAAGCAAGAAGTCGCGCAACGGGTGCAGGATACCCGATGGCCGGGGCATACGGGGCATCAGACCGGCTGCACGCCGATTATCGCGCGTGCGTCCGACGGTGACGCAGGCACATACCCATAGTGCTGCACCAGGGCAGCCGCGCCGGCAACCTGCGCAGCATTCGATGGCGCTGTGCTCCCATCGGGCAGCTCCAGCGTATCCTCGAAGCCGACCCGCACGTGTGCGCCGTGCGTGATGGCCCGTTCAACGACCTGCCAGGTGGCCACGCCCGCTCCGTGCGCCGCCCAGCGCGCCCGGGGAAACAGGCGACCCAGTGCGCCGGCTAGCACGTCGTACACCGCTGGCGTGGACGGCGCGGTTTGCCGCCCACTGCCCCACCCTTCGCTGTCGAGCTCGATCAGAAACCAGGCATCCTCCGGTATCAGCCCTTCCGCATGGAGCAGCACAGCGTTGCTGAGAAACCCCAGGTCCATCAGACCCAGCTCCGGTGTGATGCCGTAGCGCGCGCGCTTCCAGCACCGCCACAATGTCGGAGTAGTCGTTTGGGAAATGCTCCGCACGCCATGTCCGCTCGACGCTCGGCAACCAGGCGACAATGTGGCCGAGGTTGATCGAAATGAGGTCAGGGCGCGTCTGCCGGTCGCTTGCGAGGGCGTCGAGCAGTTCCAGCGTGGTCGCAACCGGCTGGTCGTCTGGCCGGATCGAGGTGATGCTGACGAGCAGGTCCGGCGCAGCCGCACGAATCGCGCCGATTGCCTGCCGGTACCAGACAGGGTCGGCGCTCCAGGCGCCTGCGCTGTCCTGCGCGTGGATGTGCACGACACTCGCCCCCGCGTCCCGGCAGCGCAGCGCGTCAACCGCGACCTCCTGCGGGGTCACCGGCACGGCCGGATACTCGACACGCGGGTGCCCTCCATTGAGCGCCGCCTCAATGATGATTGCCGCCATCACAACCCCATTCCAGTCCGCCTGCCCAACGCCATTCCGCGGCGGCAATCGACCGGCTCATTCCCAGATGCGCGTACAATCGGAGGAACCGCGCCGGAGCGGGTGCGCCACGAAAGGGGCTGTCGATGGAGATCTATATCATGCGACATGGCGATGCCGTCGATCGCATGGACCCAGCAATGAAGACCGATGAGATGCGCCCGCTCACCCCGCTCGGCCAGGAGGAGGTCGCCGGCATGGCGCGCGTGCTCGAGCGCTTGGGGGTCAAGCCGGACGTCATCCTGACCAGCCCATTGGTGCGCGCTCGCCAAACCGCCGACATCGTCGCAGCGGAGCTTCACGCTGGCAGGCCCGCCATCAGCGACGAGCTGGCGCCTGGCGGCACGATGACGGGCGTGTTGAACGATATTCTCGCCGCTGGCCCACCAAAGCAGGTGCTGTTGAGCGGTCACATGCCTGGTGTCGGGATGCTCGTTGGCTATCTGGTCTGGTCAAATAGCGACATCATCGTGCCGTTCCGTACCGCCGCCATTTGCCGGGTCGATCTGCCGGATGAAGCGCCGTTCCCTGGCGCTGGTGACCTGCGCTGGTTGCTGCCGCCGCGTACCGCGAGCCGTTTGGTCCGTCGCTAGGTGCAGCCGGCCCGCTCGTCGTTTGTCCTCTGGCTCCTCATCAGCGCAGGCTTCGTTGTCTCGCTGGATTCTCGTGTTATTACACCGGTCCTGCCGGCCATCGCTGAGGGTTTCGCCACGACGACCGGCACGGCAGGGCTGATCGTCACCGCCTATCTGCTGCCCTATGGTCTGTTCCAACTGGTCTACGGCCCGCTAGCCGACCGCGTGGGTCGCGTGCCGGTGATCGCATTCGCCATGTGCGGGTTTGCGGCAGGTTCGCTCCTCTCGGCGCTGGCCCCAAGCCTCAACTGGCTGATCGCTTGCCGGCTGTTCACCGGCATGGCCGCCGCCGCCGTCTTCCCGCTCACGCTGGCCTTCATCGGCGACACCGTCGAGTACAGTCGGAGGCAGCACGCCATTGGTTACGTCATCATCGCCGCATCGCTCGGGCAAGTGCTATCCAGTGCCGTCGGAGGCCTGCTGGCCGAAGTCATCTCCTGGCGGGCGATTTTCGCGATCGATGGCGTGATCGCTGCTGGCATCATCGTCCTGCTCCTGCGCGAGCCGCTAGCACGTACCCGCGCGACCGGCCCACGGCGCTCCTCGCTCGCTGCCTACCGCATCGTCCTGCGCGATCGCCGGCACATCGGCTTCTACGCGTTGATCTTCGCTGAGGGCGCGATGACGATTGGAGCGTTCTCCTTTCTCGGAGCATTGCTGCGCGACCGCGACGGCTTCTCGTACGCAACCATCGGGTTGATCGTAGCGCTGTTCGGCGTCGCGTCCATCGCCGGTGGTCGATTGCTCGGCCGCTTCCTGCGCCGGCTTGGCGAGGGCAGGATGATCGCAATCGGCGGCGCTGGTCTGGCGCTCTGCTGGGTACTCACCGTCGTCCCACCGACGATACCCGTCTTCCTGTTCGCCATGCTGGTCGGTGGGCTGGCGTTCATCCTGATCCACTCGACCTTCCAGACGCGCGCGACAGAGATTGCACCGGCCGCGCGCGCCACCGGTGTGAGCCTGTTCGCCTTCTCCCTGTTTCTCGGCGGCAGCACCGGGTCGTACCTCGTCGCCTCGGCTATCGACTCTGCCGGCTACACGGCCACGCTGCTCGGGCTTGCACTTGCCAGCGCCGTCTTCACGATCATCGCCACGCTCGCTATCGTCCCCTGCTCCCAACCGGAACGCAGCGCCACCAGCCCCCTTGCGCCCACGAGCAGCGCCTCATAGACTCGTGCGAGGGGCGAGCAACTAGTGACTAGTGGCTAGTGACTCGTGATTGGCAGTTGGTGTTCGACGAATGGTGGGGATGGGGAAGCGGGCGCGAGTCCAAAATGGCTAGCAATGCACCCCGTGTGCGCATCGACACGCACACCAATCACTAGTGATTAGTGACTAGTGACTAGTAACTAGTAACTAGCCACTAATCACTAGTCACTAGCCACTCGCCACTCCCCAAA
>QEUZ01000257.1 GCA_003577355.1 Chloroflexota bacterium
ACGGTGCCGGCATGCGCAACGGCGGTGCGCACGTCGAAATTCGCGGTTGCCGGGATGAAGCTCCAGGTTGCGCCCCCATCGAGCGAGAGCACGAGCGGGCATCTGGAGGCGATGAGCACCGGCGGGTCGGTCGCTTCCACCAACAGGGGTTTGATGCCCTGGCTTTCTGGAACCTCTTCCCAGGTACGCCCACCGTCGTCGGAGACTGTCAGCGGATACTCGCGCACGCTCATGGCACACGAACCAAGCTCGCCGGCATAGAGCAAGTCAGGATCTCCGAAGGCCGGGACCAGCGTCCCAGCCACTGCCCGCCCCTGTGCAAACCAGGTTGCCCCGCCGTCCGGTGAACGCGCCACGCGGGTACCGGCTACGGCATACAACACGGTTCCGTCGTCGCCTGCGGCCACCACCTGCGAGACGGCGCGACCGAATATCGTGAGCTCAGCGCCGCCACTGGGCAGCACAACAGCAGTTGGAGTCGGCCGCGAGCGCGGGGTTGTTGCGGTTGGGGTGGCGCTCGCCTGCGGCGTCGGCGTCGCGGTAGCCGTCGGCGCGGGTGTGAACGTTGCAGCAGCAATTGGGGGGGTCGGAGTGACGGTCGCAACGGCGGCGGTGGTTGCAGTGGCCTGGGTATCCTCATCGCCTGACAGAGAACAAGCGCCGGCGCCAACACCCACGACAACGGTCAGCAAGAGTGCCCAAAACCGTGCTCCGGTCCGCTTCGCCATCGTCTCGCCGCGCCTCCGTGTCGCCAGCAGCTCCAACAATCGTGGGTGCTGAGACTATCACGCGGCGGTCGAGCGCGTCAGCGCGCCGCAGCTGCCACCCGTGGCGATACCCGCGCAGCGATCTCCAGCACGTCGGCAGCCATCAGATGCTCGGCTGCATCGGTTGCAACCTGGAGGTGAAGGATCGTTCCCGTGGAATCGACCAGAACAGCTCCCGGCAGTTGCCGCGAATTGCCGCTGCGCCGGCCCGGAAGCGCACCACGGGCCACAGCCTGCATGCTACGGGCGATAATGTGCGGGTTCAGCAACTGCCCAACCGTACCTTCGAAAAAACCGAACGCGCGATAGGCCTCTCGCGCTGGATCGGAGAGGACCGGGAACGGCACGGCAAAGTCACGGGCAAACGCAGCGCTTTGCTGGGGCGTCGCAGGTGAGACAATAACGACCTGGACACCCGCACCTGCCAGGGCAGCGGCGTTGGCGCGCAGGTCCTTCACCTGCTCGCGGCAAAAGATGCATCCGAGGTGGCGCACGAAGATGAACGCGGTGAGATGCGGGCCGAGAAAATCGAGCAAGGGGCGAGCAGTACCGTTGACATCATACACTCTCGGGTTCGGCGCCACTGTACCGGCGCCAACCACTGCTGCAGTCTCCATTCAGGCACCCTCCCACGCGTCCGTCACCGACGCAATGGTACATCAACAGAACCTGTGCGAACAGTGAACAACGCCCTTCTCCGCTGCGTAGTGCTTTTTGTGGCAATGGCGCTCGTCGCCTGCGGGCAGCCATCGGCGAAGCCCACTGCAGAAATCGACAACCTGCAACCAGCGACCGTCGTCCGGGTCGTCGATGGCGATACACTCGTCGTGCGCATCGACGGACGTGAAGCCAGGGTGCGCTACATCGGCATTGACTCCCCTGAGTCGGTCAAGCCGGACAGCCCGGAAGAATGCTTCGGCACACGGGCGAGCGACGAGAACAAACGCCTCGTCGAGGGTCGCACAGTCTACCTGGAGCGCGACGTGCGCGATACCGACACATTTGGTCGCCTGCTGCGTTATGTCTTCGTCGACAATCCCGAGGGTGGAGCGCGGATCTTCGTCAATGCCGAGTTGGTGCGCGCCGGTTTCGCCGAGGCGCGGAGGTTCCCGCCAAACGTCGCGCGGCAAGCCGAGCTGGATGCAGCCGAGGAGGAAGCGCGCCTGGCCCGCA
Source organism: Chloroflexota bacterium (assembly GCA_003577355.1). Taxonomy (GTDB): domain Bacteria; phylum Chloroflexota; class Chloroflexia; order Thermomicrobiales; family CFX8; genus CFX8. The sequence goes on from QEUZ01000257.1 coordinate 1,941, forward strand.
GGGGCATGTGGTCAGCGTGCGACCTGTCGTTGTTCAGCCAGTAACGCGCGTCAGCACCCGCAGGAAGTTCTCGCCGAGAATGCCGCGGATTTCGTTTTCCGCATAGCCGCGCTCCAACAAGCCCGCTGTCACGTTCGGCATGTCGCGGATCGTGCCGAAACCCGCCGGGACATGGCGCTCGTCGCTGGAGCTGGCGGCTGACGACCCGAACCCGTGTGCCCCAAGAAAATCGACGAAGTCCGGACCCAACGCGACGTGCTCCGGCCCAACGATCTCAGCGATGTAATCGATGTGGTCGAGCGCGCGACCGAGCGAGGCCTTCGCCGGGTCGTCATCGAGGAACGCCGCAACGCCATTGATCCCGACGACTCCACCAGTCTCGATCAACGCGCGGATCTGGTCGTCGTCGAGGTTGCGCCGGTGGCCGCACAGCCGCTTCGCATTGGAATGCGACGCGATGACCGGCGCGTCGCTCGTTTCCAGCAGGTCCCAAAACGACTTGACCGACAGGTGCGATACATCCAGCAGGATCCCGAGTCGGTTTGCCTCGCGCACCATTTCGCGCCCGAGCTCGGTCAGCCCACCTCCCGACCGCTCCTCGCCAACACCGTCCGCCAACATGTTGCGCTGGTTCCAGGTTAGCCCGAGCAAGCGGACCCCGAGCTGGTAGAACACGCGCAGCGACTCGAGGCCATCCTGGACACACTCACCCCCCTCGATTGCCAGGATGAACGCGATTTGCCCAGCTGCTACCGCTGCATCGATCTCGCTTCTGGTTCGGCATACGGCAATCTCGTAGGTTTCGTCAATATCGTTCAGCGCTGCGCCAAGCAGTGTCATCGCGCGGGAAAGCCCTCGGTCTGGCTTGTATTCCCCTTCAACGTACAAGGTCGTCACGACAACATCCACCCCGCCGGCCCGCCAGGCAGGCACATGCAGCCGGCGCAGTACATTCGTTTCCCCCGCTCTGCGGCGATAGGCAACGTCGTTGAAGACATCAGAGTGGGCATCGACGACGACAGCATCAATGTGCAACTGGCTCACATGGTCGTCCATTGCTGGACATCCTTCCCAGAGATTGAGTGCCACCTCAGTGCCCCGGCATGCTGTCGGATCGGATCGATGCCGTTGCCTGGCGACGATGGCGGCAGAATAGCAGAGGCACGACAGAGGGAACAAATGAGCGTTCGGCGCGCCTAGCGTTTGCGCAGCAGGATCTGGTCTTGGTGTGGGTTGCCGCTAGCGCCTTCCGGCACAAACTCCAGGAGATCGAAGCCGGGCGCCAAACGCTCGCGGATGTACTGCTCTGGGTGGAATGCCGAGCACAAGTTCGTCCCAGGAGCTCCAGCCGCCCGTACAACGAGCTCCCCACGCTGGAACGCCGCCCGCTCCTCTGAGCTGAGGCTTGCCTCGTACGCCGCGCCCTGGGTCGTCAGCAGGATGTATCCACCTGGCCGCAACACACGACGCAGCTCTGAAAGCCAGTGTTGCTGCAGCGCTTCCGGTAAGTGGGTAAACACCGAAAGTGCCCACACCAGGTCGAACGAGTCGTCGGGCCAGCCGAGCGGAGGGGTGATGTCGTTCACTGCAAACGAGGCAAAGGGGAGGTTCCGGCGCGACCAGGCAATGAGCTCGGGGTTGTAGTCACAGCCGAAGAGCGACGGACCCTGCAGCCCGGCGCAGTGCCGCAGCACCCTGCCGCAGCCACAACCGAAGTCGAGTACCGCCTGCATGTCCTCCAGCTTGGCGCCGTTGCGCTCGAGCGCCCCACGGATCGATTCCATCGCCCGCTTGCCACCTTCGACGAACCAGCCGAGGTCGGGCGAACCGGCTACCAGGACAATCAGGCGTTCGGGCGGTAGCGGCAATTCGCGGGCGGCGAGTGCGCGCACGCGACGATTACGCAGGCGCGCACGCAGGTCGGTGGCGCGCAGCAGCTCCCACACGCGAAACGCGGCCAGGTCTAACCCGACGCGCGAGATTAACCCTCCGACCGCCATCCAACGCTCCTGCTAGTTGACATGGTCTATCAAACGCATAACAGTTCACGGCGACGCTACCCGCAGCGTCGCCGTCCATCGTGGGCTAACTATAGCGATACCGGAAGGTGGTTGATATGCCAATTGTGATCGGAGCTGTCGTGCCTCATGGGTTCCCGATCATCCCGGATATCAGTGATGATGCTGACGGAGCGCTGGCGACACGCGCTGCCATGGAGGAAGTCAACCGTCGGTTCGACGACGCAGGGGTCGAAGTCGTCTTCGTCGTCGGGCCACATGGCGTGCGTGTCAATGGCTTCGTCGCTGTCGCCGACACGGTTGAAGGCGCCGGAACGCTGCACTACAAAGGGCGCACCGTCGAAATGAACGTGCTGATCGATACCGCATTGACCGACAGCATCGTGGCCGCAGCGCGCGCCCGTGGGGTTGCGGTGGCCGAAGTCGGTTACGGCGGCTCGGCCCGCCAGGGCAGCGCATTGCCGCTCGACTGGGGCGTGATGACGCCGCTCTGGTTTGCCGGCCACAACCGCAACATGCCGGGCTACGGGCACGTGCTTGCCTCGTTCTTCCTTGGAGAACCGGAACGACGTGGCCCCAAGGTGGTGATCGCGAACCCGTCGCACCGGATGCCGCGAGAAGCGAACGTTGAATTTGGCAAGGCCGTCGCAGAGGCAGCCAACGCCGATTCCCGCCGCATCGGTTTCATCGCGTCGTGCGACTGGGCGCACCGCCACGACCCGAACGGCCCCGGCGGCTTTCATCCTGATGCAAAGCGCATGGACGCACTCGTAGTCCAGGCGATCAAGGACAACGATCCACTGAGCCTGATCGACCTGCCCGATGAGTTCATCCACAACGCCGCGATCGATGGTCTGTGGCAATTGCTGATGCTGGCGGGGGCACAGCAGATCACGCCGATGGACGTCGATTTCCTGAGCTACGAGGCGCCGACCTACTACGGCATGATCGTCGCAACGTATCATCCAAGCAAGTAGCGCCGAACGGCGGGAAGGTTGAGGCAACGATGGCGGCGGCGGCGGTAGCGCGTCAGCAACAAGAAACTTCGCCGCTGGGCCTGACCGAAGCGGAAGCGCGCGCGCGGCACGCGCGCGGCGAGGGCAACCGTGTCGAGCCCTCGATCAGCCGCTCCTACGCGCGCATTCTGCTGCAAAACGTCGTCACCCCGATCCACATCCTGCTGTTTGTGATTGCCATCTTCCTGGGACTGCTCAGCCTGTACGGCGACGCGATCATGACCGGCGGGCTGATCGTCATCAACATCGTTGTCAGCGTCATCCAGGAAGCGCGCGCCAAACGCCAGCTCGACCGCATCGCGCTGCTCACAAAACCAATGGCGACAGTGATCCGCGACGGAAAGGAACGCGCGCTCGACCCAGCTGAGATCGTGCGTGGGGATGCGGTCGTCGCCCGCCCCGGCGACCAGATCCTCGTTGACGGCGTCGTGCTGCAATCCTCGAACCTCAGCGTCGATGAATCGCTGCTCACCGGTGAATCGGACCTGATCGCCAAGAAACCTGGGGATAACGTCTACTCTGGCAGCTTCTGTATGACCGGAACCGGCATCTATGAGGCTGGCAACGTGGGCGCCAGCAGCGTCGCGCAGCAGATCACCGCCCAGGCACGCACCTACCGCGATGTCAAGACCCCGTTGCAGCGCGAAGTCGGCCTGATCCTGCGGGTGATTTTCCTGCTGATGGTCGCACTAGGCGTCCAGGTCGGAAACTCCCTTTGGAAGATCTACAACGAGCTCCCGCTGAAGGAGAGTGTCCAAGCGGCGGCGGTGATTGCCGCGCTCGTGCCGCAGGGCCTGGTCCTGATGGTCACAGTGACCTATGCCATGGCCGCGGTGCGGATGTCAGGCAAAGGCGCGCTGATCCAGCGCATGAACGCAGTGGAATCGACCAGCCACATCGCTGTGCTCTGCATGGACAAGACCGGCACGCTGACAACGAACCGGCTCACCTTACAGAACATTGAGCCACTCGAAATGGCCGAAACGGAGGTGCGCCAGCATCTGGCCGAGTACGCCGTCAGCACGCCAACCGCGAACCACACAATCGACGCGCTGGTTGAGGCCCTCGGAGGTGGCGTGTCCCCACGCCGGCTGCGTGAAGAAGCCCCGTTCTCTTCCGCGCGCAAGTGGAGCGCGCTGGCGTATGCAGATGGTCGGCCGGAAGAGCAACGCGGCGCTTACTACCTCGGCGCGCCAGACATGCTGGAACCAGCGTTGCACCCGGGCGCTTCGCTCGGTACGCGGGCGGAGACCTGGAAGGACTCTGGCCTGCGGGTACTGCTCTTCGCCTGGCACCCGGACGTGCCGCGCCTGCAGGGGGAAGACGGTGAGCATCACCTGCCGCAAGGCCTCATCCCACTTGCGGCGATCGCCTTCAGCGACGAGCTGCGGCCTGAGGCGCGCGCAACAATCGACGCCTTCAGAGACACCGGCGTCACCCTCAAGGTTATCTCCGGCGACCATCCAGAAACGGTCAGGGCGCTGGCGATCCAGGCTGGGTTTCCGCCCGATTGCAAGATGGTCTCCGGG
>QEUZ01000258.1 GCA_003577355.1 Chloroflexota bacterium
AGCTGTGCGGCGTATCGCCGAATGCGCCGCATCGCTGGGGCTGCAGGTCGCAGGACTGACTGTTTCGCCGATCACGGGCCAGTCGGGCAACGTCGAATACCTTGTGTGGCTCCAGAAAGGTTGTCATGCCGCGCGGCCCCTTGATGCGATGCTTGCGGAACTGTTTCCCTAACCGGCTACCGAGGCAGACTCGCTAAGCCGGTCGGCAGCGATACGCGCGACGATACGTGCCGCAGACAACGGGTCGATCTCGCGGGTTTCGAGCTGTATCAGCGTTTCGTCAACAGCGTTCGATGCGATGACTGCGTCGATGTGCGCGGTAAGTTGACGCCGCGCAAGACGCGCTACTTCCGCGCGTAGCCGCCGCGCCAACCTGGCGGCGCCTTCGCCAGATGCACTGAGGAACGCTTGGTGGCGTTCGATCTGGGAGACTAGATTGTCGATGCCGGTGAACTCGGTGGCGACTGTTTCGACGATTGGCGGTACCCAAGCGCGCTGCTCTCCGAGCCGGAGCATGTTCCGCAGGTCGCGGACGACCTCCGCCGCACCGGCTGCATCCGCCTTGTTAACGACAAGTATGTCAGCGATTTCAAGGATGCCGGCTTTGATCGTCTGGATACTGTCACCCAAGCCAGGGACTTGGAGGAGGAGGACAGTGTCGGCGACTTCTGCGATGTCGACTTCGTCCTGCCCCACGCCGACCGTCTCGACGCAAACGGTGTCGAAACCGAACGCATCGAGCAGGTGGATTGACGCGCCAACGGCGGTGGAAAGACCACCCATCTGGCCGCGAGTCGCCATCGAGCGGATGTAGACGCGATCGTCGGCCCAGTTTTCAAGCATGCGGATGCGGTCACCGAGCGTCGCGCCGCCGGTGAGACTGCTGGAAGGGTCGACGGCGAGCACGCCGACTGAACGCCCACGCGTTCGCCAGGCACGGATCAGTGCGTTCGTCAATGTGCTCTTGCCGGCGCCAGGTGGGCCGGTAACACCGACCACTTCAGCATGACCGGTGCGTCGGTACAGTGCCGCCATCGCGCTCAGGCCGACCGGATGCTCATTCTCGACCAACGAGAGTAGGCGCGCCAGCGCCCGCCGCTCACCCCGTTCGAACTGCTCGATCAACTGCTGAAGTACGGTCGAACGATCGTTCACACGGTGCTCCGGTTGGGAGCGTTCTCACGGATGAACCGCACGGCTGTCTCGATGGGTGTGCCGGGTCCGAAGACTGCGGCCACTCCGATCTCCTTCAGGGCCGCGACATCCTCGTCCGGGATCGTTCCGCCGGCGACGACAAGTACGTCGTCGAGGCCAGCCGCGCGCAATTCCTGGAAGATCCTTGGAAACAATGCCCGATGCGCGCCGGAAAGGATTGACAGTCCAATTACATCGACATCTTCATCGAGCGCCGCACGCGCAATCATTTCAGGGGTTTGGAAGAGTCCAGTATAGATCACTTCCATTCCGGCGTCGCGGAGTGCGCGAGCCATGACCTTTGCCCCGCGATCGTGTCCATCCAAGCCGGGCTTGGCAATCAGGACGCGGATCGGTCCGACGCGCGGCGGGACCTCAGCGTTTGGTTCGACCGTGTTGAGCATGGGTGCTTGCCTCTCCAGCCTCACTATACGACGACCAGCGCGCGGTGCTCACCCAGGACAGCGCGCATGGTGTTGGTGATTTCGCCGAGGGTTGCGTAGGCATTGACCGCATCGATCAGTGCCGGCATGACATTCTCTCGGGCCGCTGTGACACGTTCAAGGCGTTCCAGCGCCAGTGCCCAGGCGTGCGGGTCGCGCTCGGCGCGTACGCGGCGCAGCCGCTCCAATTGCCGTTCTTCGCCTTTCGGGTCCATGTTCAGGAACGGAATGTGTGGCTCTTCGTCGGACCGGAACGCGTTCACTCCCACGACAATCTTGCGCTGGTCGCTGAGCGCCTGCTCATAGGCATAGGCGCTATCGGCGATGCGTCGCTGGAAATAGCCTTGCTCGATCGCAGGGATGACCCCACCGAGTGCTTCAATCTCCGCGAAGATTGCCAATACGCGCTGTTCCATCTCGTGGGTCAGCGTCTCGACCATGTAGGAGCCCGCAAGCGGATCGACCGCGTTGGTCACACCACTTTCGTAGGCGATGATCTGCTGCGTGCGTAGTGCGATGCGCACCGCCCAGTCCGACGGGAGCGCGAGCGCTTCGTCCAGCGAATTCGTGTGCAGGCTCTGCGTACCGCCGAGCACACCAGCCAAGGCCTGGATAGTCGTGCGGATGATGTTATTTTCTGGTTCCTGTGCAGTGAGCGAGCAACCAGCCGTCTGTGTGTGGAACCGCATCCAGCACGAGCGTTCGCTCTTGGCGCCAAACCGATCGCGCATTAACCTGGCCCAAATGCGGCGTGCTGCTCGGAACTTGGCAATCTCCTCAAAGAAATCGTTGTGACAGTTGAAGAAGAACGACAGGCGCGGGGCGAATGCGTCGATATCCAGGCCGCGCTCCAAGGCTGCTTCCACATAGGCTATGCCGTCCGCCAACGTGAAGGCGAGCTCTTCCGTCGCGGTTGAGCCAGCTTCGCGGATGTGGTAGCCGGAAATCGAGATTGAGTTCCACAACGGCATCTCGCGGGTTGCGAACTCAATCGTGTCGGTCACCAAGCGCATCGACGGAGCCGGTGGGAAGATGTATTCGTTCTGCGCGGTGAACTCCTTGAGGATGTCATTTTGCAATGTGCCACGGAGTTGAGCGCGGGGGATGCCCCGGCGCTCGGCGGCGGCAATGTACATTGCCCAGATTGCAGCGGCCGGGCCGTTGATCGTCATCGACGTGGTGACCTCGTCGAGCGGAATGCCCTCGAGCAGAATTTCCATGTCGGCCAGGGACGCGACCGCCACGCCGCATTTTCCGAACTCTCCGGCGGCGAGCGGGTCGTCGGTGTCGCGACCGTAAAGCGTCGGTAAATCGAAGGCAATCGATAGCCCAGTTTCGCCGTGTTCCAGCAGGTAGCGAAACCTAGCGTTGGTCTCCTCCGCCGACCCGAAACCGGCAAACATGCGCATTGTCCAAAGCTTGCCGCGGTACATTGTTTCGTGGACGCCGCGTGTAAAGGGGAAGTGTCCCGGGTCGTTGAGGTCACGGGCGTAATCGAAACCGATCGCAGCGAGATCGGCAGGCGTATATGTTTGGCGTACAGGCTCACCGGAAATGGTGGTGAACTCGCGCTGCTCGGGCGGCGCCGAGCGGTAACGTGGGTCGTGCGGATCGCCTGCAAACTGCTGTGACACCCGTCGCCTCCTCTGACGTTGGTCGCGAGCTTCATTGCTCGAACGTTTCCGGTTATCGTCGCATTGCTGCTCATGACTATAGCCTGAGCGACACGCGGGGAACAGGGTTGAAGGACGAGGGAATCTCGCGACGTTTTGCCTGCTTGATGTTCTCACAACGCAGCGCGCGCCTCAGCATCGCGCCGACGGCGCCGCTACGGCGACGTGCCATCTCCCGCACAAACACCAATCGAATCGTGAGCAGTTCCGCCACGAGGCCGCCGTCACGCGCGCCACCGTCACGCGCGCCAATAGTTGCCAGGCTCGCGCCTGAACAGCGTGGATACCTCTCGGTAATCAGTCCGCCTGGTTCATCTGATTGGTCTTTGTAGCCTCAGCATCGGGCTTGCGGTTGTGCAGGTTCATGGCAGCGTCAATGCCAAGCGTCATCCAGTCGTGTACGGCAGCCGCGGCACGTTCGATCACGCCTGGCAGCAGCGGACGCTCGTCCTGAAAAAACTCGGACAGGACATACGGCACGGTCGAGCCGCGTACCGGCCGGCCGATTCCCACCCGCAACCGTGGGACCTGCTCGGTGCCAAGGTGTTGGATGATCGACGTTAACCCATTGTGGCCCCCGTCGCTGCCCCCTGGTCGTAACCGTAACGTGCCGAACGGAAGGTTGAGATCATCGTAGACAATCAGCAGGTTGGGCCGCTTGATCGAGTACCACCGGACAAGCTGGCCGACCGACTCGCCGCTGGCATTCATGAACGTCTGTGGCTTGGCCAGAATGACGCGCCGTTCGCCTAATCGCGTTTCGTACAGCTCCGCCTGCATGCGGCTACGGGCAGTGCCGGCCGGAAGGTCGCGAGCCAGGCGATCGACGACCATGAATCCGATGTTGTGGCGCGTGCGTTGATAACGTCGTCCTGGGTTGCCAAGGCCGACGATGAGCATTGCGTTATCACCCGCCAGCGGTTGATCGTCGTTCGGTCGGTTGCGTCGCAATCGTTGCACCGGTTACCTTACCCGTTCATGCGCTGGAGAAGGACAGCGCTGCGACGATGGTATACTAGCGGCCCAAGTTCTTCGAAGCATCCGCTGCTCGGTTTGCACGGATGGGAATCCCGGAGCCATGAATGAACCTCTTTGGAATGGGGCCGATGGAGATCGCGGTCATTCTGATCGTGGCTCTGATTATCTTCGGTCCAGGCAAGCTCCCTGAGATTGGCGGACAGGTCGGGCGCGCGGTTCGAGACTTCCGCCGTGCCACCCGTGATCTTACAGCCGAGTTTCAAGAGTCGATTGACGATGTGCAATCGACGATTGGCGAGATGAAGGCAACGGTGACCGACGTTCGCAACGAAACGGCCGCGCTCGCCGCGACGATCCCTGCGTCGCTAGATATCAGCCAGCCCGCTCCGGGCACGCGAACGCCGGCGCAAGCGAATGGGATGCCCGCCGCTCAGGAGCCGACCGTACACGCACCGGCCGGTAATGGGGCTAGCCCCGAGACGACCGGCGCCACAGTCGCATCAAAAGTTGACCCGCTGGCGGATCTCGCGTCACTGGATGATGACTTGCTCTCAACTGGGTCTGACAAGCCTGCCTGAAGCGACTGCGGTTCCCTGCCAATATTGAGCGGCGCCCCACTGGTCTGGCAGGCTCACGAATGCGCCTGTCACAGTGGCGTTACCAAGCTCAGGTAGGGTGAAACGCGCACCGTCCTTCGGAACAGCGCCATACGCGACACGGACCATCAGGCGGCGCAGCCAGGCGAACCGGCCACGTTCGTACGTTCCTCCGAGTAGGATGATGACGGAAGCGCCCGGACGCGCCACCCGGGCAATTTCGTCCCAGACTTGTGGGTCGGCGATCCATGGCCCGGGGTAACTGCAAACGATGACGGCAAAGCTTTCGTGCTTGAACGGCATGCGCTGAGCCAACGCGCGCACAACATGTGCCCCACTGCGATGTGCGCGCAGGGCGGCTGCGCCCGATGGCTCAAGGCCGATCGCACGCTCCCTTCCGTGTTGCGCTGCGCAAAGCAAACGACCATCACCACACCCGATGTCAAGCAGCGGGCCATGCTGCTCTGCGCTGCGGTCCAGAAGTGCGAGTCGTCGACCGTGCCAAGCTGCACCGAACAATATGCGTCCGGCGGGTTCATGCAGCCAGGCGAGGGGGCCATATAACCACGAAAACACCGCTTGCAGTACCCTCGCACGTTGATTGCGCGGGCTGTCCGGAGCGATGCGAGACGGCATACTTGCTGTCATGAAGATGCACGTTTCGGATTCACCGTTTCAGGTTTTAGCTACCAGTGGGTCTGCCCGGACGGGTCTGCTCTCTCTCCCACGCGGTGTCGTGCAAACGCCGGCCTTCATGCCGGTTGGTACGCAAGCGGCGGTAAAAGCGCTCGATCCGTCCGATCTGCGCGGCGCCGGCGTCGAGATTGTACTGGCCAACACCTATCACCTGATGCTGCGCCCAGGCGCCGGCATCATTGAGCAGCACGGTGGCGTCAGCCACTTCATGCGCTGGGAAGGGCCGGTCCTGACCGATTCCGGCGGGTTCCAAATCTTCAGCCTTGCCGCTCATCGCACGTTGAATGAATCCGGCGTCACCTTTCGCTCACACCTTGATGGCAGCGCACACCACCTGACGCCCGAGCGCGCTATCGGCCTGCAGCACCAGTTCGGTTCGGATATCAGTATGGCGCTCGATGTCTGCGCTGGCTACGATGCCACGGAACCTGAGCAGCTGCAGGCGATGGAACTGACCCATCGCTGGCTCCCACGCAACCTCCTCGCCTTCCGAAGCCTGCAGCCAGAGTGCGACGGCACACGCCCACTCATGTTTGGTATTGCCCAAGGGGGTTTCGATGCTGCGCGACGCGCCTACTCGGCTCAGATCATCGCGGAGAGTGGTTGCGATGGCTGCGCGATCGGTGGGCTGAGCGTTGGCGAGCCGAAGGTCGTGATGGCGGAGATGCTCGCCGCATCAGTCGCGGAGTTGCCAGCCGACAGACCACGGTACTTGATGGGTGTCGGTTCGCCAGAGGACCTTTGGAATTGCGTCGCCGCAGGGGTGGATCTGTTCGACTGTGTCCTTCCCACGCGGGTGGCGCGTCGTGGAGCGCTGTACACCGCCGGAGGGCGAGTCAACATAACTTCGGCGCGCTACCTAACAGATAACGGTCCAGTTGATCCTGACTGTGACTGCTACTGCTGCTCGACGTT
>QEUZ01000259.1 GCA_003577355.1 Chloroflexota bacterium
CGGACCGATGTCGACGGAGGTGTGAAACATGCCAAGCGGCAGGAAGACCTCTTCACGCATGAAATCGGCAAATCGCTTGCCCGACACACGTTCGATCAGGTAATCGAGCACCCCGTAGCCGAGGTTCGAGTACTGGTAGCGTTCTCCCGGCTCGGTAACCAGGTTTCCGTAACGGCGGATGGTCTCGCTCATCGCTGGGCGCCGGCGCTGCTCATCGGCGTAGAAGAATTGGAAATGCATCGGCAAGCCGGAAGAGTGGTTCGCGACGCTGCGCACAGTGGCGGCTGATGCGCCTGCCAGGCGACCGACCAGCGGTGTGTCTCCAAGGTAGGCGTTAATAGGGGTGTCGAGATCGATCAACCCACGTTCCACCAGCACCATCAGGCCGGTCGCCGTCATCGGCTTGGAGATCGAAGCAAGTGAATACATCGTGTCCGGTGTCGCCGGCGCCAGCCGTTCTCGGTCGGCCAAACCGAAGGCTTCCTCCCAAACTGCTTCGCCCCGGTGGGCGACGGCTACCGAGAGTGACGGCAGCGAGTTTTCCAACAGGCGCTCCTGGATGAGGTTGCGTGTCTTCTCGAACATGTGCCCCTTTCTTCGGCTGGGTGCTGCGTGATGTGCCTTCGGGAGCGGATTCTCGCACGGCAGAGCAGCGTATGATGAACGTGCATGGAAAGTGAGGGTGCACGGTGGCCGCACATCAGGGTGATGATGGACCACGTATCCACGCTGAGGCGCTCAAGCAGTTTGTGATTGATGTGCTGGAGTCCTACGGCATGCGCGCGGAGGACGCGCGCATCTCTGCGGACGTGCTGGTTGAATCGGACTTGCGCGGGATCGACTCGCACGGGGTGCCGCGGCTGGCGTTTTACGCGACGCGCCTTGGAGATGGCGCGATCAACCTGGACGCCGAATTGCAGACCGTCCGCGAAACAGCCGCGACGCTGACCCTCGATGCGCAGAACGGGTTTGGTCCGCCGATGGCGTATCGCGCGATGGAGCGCTGTATCGCCAAGGCCAAGGAGGCCGGCGTCTGCCTGGCGACAGTCGGGCACTCCAACCATTACGGCATCGCCGGCTACTACGCGACGATGGCGCTGGAGCACCCCGGTATGGCCGGGATCTCGATGACCAACGCGACACCGCTGCTCGTCCCCACCTTCGGAGCCGTGGCGATGCTCTCGACGGCGCCCATTGCAGCCGCATTTCCGGCGGGTGTTGAGCCGCCGTTCATCCTGGATGGTGCGACGACTGCCGTCGCCTGGGGCAAGGTGGAGATCGCCCGGCGTCAAGGGAAGGAGCTACCGCCCGGGCTGGTTGTCGATGCTGCTGGCCGGACGGTGACCGACCCGTTTGCAGCGGTCGCGCTGTCCCCGCTCGGCGGCGAGCGTCAGACCAGTGGGCAGAAGGGCTATGGGTTGTCGTTGCTGGTCGAGATGCTCTGCTCGCAACTTTCAGGGTCGGTCTGGAGCCGGTACGTCAGCGGGTCGCGCGACAACCCGCCGCGCCCGTCCGACACCAGCCATGCGTTCATTGCGATCGACGTGACGGCGTTCCAGCCGTTAGAGGCGTTCACTGCGAGCGTCGATGCGATGCTTCGGGAGCTCCGCGCGACTCCACCGGCAGCCGGACACGAGCGCCTGCTGATCCCGGGTGATCCTGAGCGCGAAGCCTATGCAGACCGGATCGAGCGCGGCATCCCGGTGCATCCGAGTGTCATCGCAGACTTGCGCGCGCTCGGTCTCGAGCGCGGGGTACGGGTTCCATTCTGAACCAGCCGAGGAAAGGGGGGCATACGATGCATCTGGAGGCGGGGTTGCCGGTCCTGGTTGAGCTAACGCGTGGCGGGGTGGTGGAGTCGCGCCATCGCGGCGCAATTGCCGTCGCGGATGCGCGGGGTCGCCTGCGGGCTTGGGCGGGAGACCCGGACTTCCTCACCTTCCCCCGCTCGGCGCTGAAGCCCTTTCAGGCAATCGTCGCCGTGGAGAGTGGAGCAGCGGACCGTTTCGGCTTTGGACATGCGGAACTGGCGGTCTGCTGTGGTTCGCATTCCGGCGAACCACGCCATCGTGACGTCGTCGCTGGAATGCTGGAGCGCGCACGTGTGCCGCTCGATGCGCTCTGCAATGGCGTAGCCGAACCGATCAACGACCTCGAGTTCGCTCGCTACCTCCTTGGCCTAGTCGAGAAGAATGCACTCTTTCAGAACTGCTCTGGTAAGCATGCGGGTATCCTGGCCGCGTGTCGCGCACTCGACCTTCCGCTTGATGCGTACGACAACCCACAGCACCCGATCCAGCAGCGGATCCGTGCAGCAACGGGCGATTGCTTTCACCTGCCGAGCGGTGAACTGCTCGTTGGCATCGACGGCTGTACCCTGCCAACGTTCGGTGCACCGCTGCGCAACGTTGCCATTGGCTGGGCCGCCATCGCGGAACCGGACCCAACGCTCGTCGCACACGCTGAGGCTTTGGAGCGCCTGGCGGACGCGATGGTTGCGGAGCCCTGGATGGTCGCAGGCACTGGCCGGTTGGATACGGTGCTTTCAGAGGCGACCCAGGGGCGCATCATCGCGAAGGGCGGAGCCGAAGGTGTGCTCTGTGTCGCGGTGCGCGATAAGGGGCTAGGGATCGCCTTCAAGATTGAGGACGGTTCGCACCGCGCCCACGGCGTGATCGTGCACTCGATCCTGCGGCAGCTTGGCGCTCTGTCCCCTTCTGAAGATGGGGTACTCGCACGCCTGTTTCCAACGACGCTGAACTCGAACCGCGCGCAGCATGTTGGAGACATGTATACGGTGTTCGAGCTGGAGCATGTCGGATAGTGGGGGCAGAGTGTTCGACCTGGAAAACGCGACCGTCTCGGCGCAGACACGTGACGCCGGCAGTTGGCCTGCACACGCATCTGATCGGCCGTGCCCTCGATCGTTTCAGCGCGGGGCGACCACTCGCACCGGCTGCTGGGGCAGGGCGATGCTGGCAAGGGGCCGCAAGTCCGAGTCAAGAATTACCGCGCGCCCAGCGGTGGAACCGGCCACTACAACCGTCACGAGTGCCCCATCGGCGCTCACCGCAAGGTCAACTGCTCCCCCATCTAGCGTGAGTTCAGCCAGCGTACGCTTAGAGCCGAGGTCGACGCGCCACACGCGAGAATTCGCTGTATCGAGGACGTACAGGCTGGCGCCGTCGGGCGATGGGCCGATGCGGATGAAACGTACGTCGGCGTCGCCGAGTGGGACCGTGTCAGTCTCGATAAACTGTTCGGTATCGATCACGCTTACCGCAGGTCTCGCGTGCATGACAACGAAGAGTCGCGTCCCGGCACGGTTGTCGATGGCCTGCAGCGGAGCCGCCGGAAGGCGCGTGCCATAGGGGGAGTGTTGGTCGGGCAAATAGACGATCGACAACCAGCCGTCCTCACCCGTGACGATCACCAGGTTGTGTTTCCAGCTGGGGGTGATGGCAACCGCATCACGCCCGTCCTGTTGTGATCGGATCTCGCCTGTTTCCAGAACGATCTCAAGCAGCACAGTGTCGGTCGATATGAGCACTCTTGTGCCGTCGTAAGTCGCGGCCAGCGCCTGCGCATGCGGCGCAGGCCATTGCCGACGTTGCCACCCAGTTGCGGCGTCGAATGCGACAACAGCACAATCATCCCCCTCCCCGACAATGGCATAAAGCGTTGCTCCGTCGGGACTGACAGCGAGCTGTCCGCGCGTTCCCGCCTGCCATGTCGTCAGCACGCTACGGGAACCAAGGTCGAGGAGTGCAACCCTTCCGTCGGCGAGTGCGACGAATGCGCGCGGAGCGCTCCGTGGTGGAGGTGGTGGAGTTGCAGGTGCGAGCGTCTGGGAGGTCCGACTGTTCCAACCGTTGGCCGCAATGAACGGGTAGATGTCTGCTGCGCGGCCAGGGCCACCGATACTGTATGGGACCTCCCCGATCCCATCTCCATTGTCGTCGGTCCCGCGGTAGTCATCCCAGTAGTTGCCCTCGCGGCGTTGCTCATCGTAGAAGCGGTTACCGCCGCTGTCGTCGCTGACCTGCGGGTCGTTGCCGATGATGTTGTTGCGCACGATGGTGTTGCCGGTGGAGTTGCTGAACCACAGGCCCCAGTTCAGGTTGTTCTCGATTGTGTTGCCCTCGAACCAGTTGTCGCGCGAGGTATAGAGGTAAAGGCCGTAGCCGCCGGGTGAGTGATGGGTCTGCCGGCTGAGCTCGTTGCCGCGGACATCGTTGCCGGCAGATTCTTGGAGGTGCAGGCCGTAGACGTTTGCAACGATTCGGTTGTTCCGGATCTGGTTCCCGCTGCCTTTGTAGACGTACAGTCCATAGTAGTTCCCACTCGCCGTGACGTTCTCAACAATGACGCCGCGTTGGTCGTTCAGCAGCACCGCCATGCCGAATTCCTGGACTGTACCGTTGCGGATCGTCACGTGGTCCGCCTGGACCATGAGCCCGACTACATCGAAGTTCGGCAGTGGCCAGGAGCGTCTGCCCGCGCCCGGCCCGCTGAGCGTGAAACCGTTGAGGTCTATCGTCACGCCGTTGCCGACGACCGTCAGGGCGGTTGAGTCGCAGTGCATGTCTGCGGAGAGGGTCAGGTCATCTGCAACCTGCATCCCGCACGTAACTTGTGTGGCTGTCGAGCGAGGCGCATCTGCGGTTGTTGCCGGAGTGGCGCCTGGAGGGCCTTGATCGTTCGGGCCACAGGCAGCAAGTATCAGGAAGATTGCCAGCGTTATGCTGGTTCGTTGGGGTTTCGACTTGCCGCCCATCGCTCCCCGTCCGCACGGTAACGTCAGTGTGCGTTGTGAACACTAGTCCGCTCGGCTACTTCCGGTTCCAAAGGTTGCCAAGGAGTCCAGATAAACCTGCTGCGATAGCGCGTCAGCAGACGCAATACCGGACGGCCGAGCGCGACGATGAGCAGTGCGTTGGCGACCGCGCGGAACAGGTCATAGACGAGAGATGTGGTGAGGTAAAAGCGGCCATATGTCTGCAGGGTTTCACCCAGTCCCATGCCCGGAGACCAGTACAGGCCCGTGGGATTGTCCAGCCCTGGCGCAGCGAACGGCCATTCCATGAGATTCAGGATCGCTCCGTACCCGAACCCCCAGGCAGCGCCAAACACCGCAAGCAGCGCGATCTGCCTGCGCGAGCCAGGTGCGCCCCACTGCGGCAGGTAACCTGCTGTCATGCCAACCCAGCCCGCGCCAAGCATCTGGTAGGGTAGCCAGGGGCCGAGTCCGCCAGTAATCAGTGCGGAGACTGCGAGCGTGAGCGCCCCCATCAGAAAGCCGAACTTTGCTCCGAAGACAAACCCAACGATGATGATCAGAAAGAAGATAGGCGATGCGCCGAGGAGCGTTGGGACGAGTCGTAACGTCGCATCAATCGCAACCAGGATGCCGAGCAATGCGACAACTTTCGAGCCACCGCGCGCATCGGCACTGCCGCCGACGCTGATGAGGAGCAAGGTGAGCGACGCGAACCCGAGTGCGGTGAAAAGCAAGGGAGTTTCAATGCCGCCCCGGCCGCGGTCTACCCCGACGCCTGCCAGCGCGGGCAGAAAGAACGGGTAAAGGAACGACGCAGCGCCAACCACGCTGATGAGCACGACAAGCGCTCCGCCGGCGCGGTCGGAATCGCTGGGTGTACCCCCACCTACTACGGACATCGGGCGCCCAATCGCTCCGCCCCGTATACTCGTCCCATGTGCGCAACTGCACGGAGGGATCCGGTGAAGATCGTATCGCTCTTGCCTAGCACAACGGAAATCTGTTTCGCCCTGGGGCTAGGTGGCTCCGTGTTTGGCGTTACCCATGAGTGCGATTACCCAGCTGCCGCCCGATCGCTCCCGCAGCTCACGCGCAACGTCTTGCCTGCTGGGGAGTACAGCAGTGCGGAAATCGACCGCATGGTCGCCGAACGCGTTCTCAACGGCTGTGCGATCTATGACCTCGATGTCGCCTTGCTGGCCGCACTTGAACCGGACCTGATCCTTACCCAGGCTCTCTGCCCTGTGTGTGCCGTGTCGTATGACGATGTGGTGGGCGCTGCTGCCGCGCTACCGCGCATGCCACGCGTTGCGGCGTTCGAACCGCATACCGTCGCAGACATCATCGCATCGATTGCCGAGGTGGCTCGCCTCGCTGGTGTACCGGAGCAGGGCGATCGACTCTGCACCCAACTGACCGATCGCATTGCGGCTGTCCAGCGGCGCGTTGTTGCACTTCCTGCCGTGCGTGTCCTGTGTCTCGAATGGCTCGACCCACCGATGGTTGGTGGGCATTGGGTTCCAGAAATGGTGCGCCTGGCTGGTGGCATCGACGTGTTGGGAGTAGCGGGGCAACCGTCGGTCCCGGTCAGTTGGCCAGAAGTTGAAGCAAGCGACCCTGATATGATCGTTCTCATGCCATGTGGCTTTGACTTGCCAGCAACTGTTGAGGTCGCTGCGGAGCTG
>QEUZ01000260.1 GCA_003577355.1 Chloroflexota bacterium
GTCCGTCTGGGACGATGAGCTTGAGCAGGTCACGGCGCGTGACGATCCCAACTGGGACCCCAGCGCGCACGACCGGGATGCGATGCACGTTATGCTGAAGCATCCGTTGTGCGACGATGCTGACCGGTTCATCTTCGGTTGCAGTCACGACTGGCCGCTGCATCACCTGCCATGCCGAAATCGAACGGCCGGTGGCGTAGAGACGCTCGATCTCTGTGGCGCTCACCTGGCTGAAGAGCTGTGGCGAACGGTAGGCTGCGAATGGCACGCCATGACCTTTGCCGATGAAATCCGACTCGGTGATGATCCCGACCAGCCGGCCATCCGCATCGACCACTGGGACGCAGCCGATGTCGTGCTGCAGCATCAGCCGGGCTACGTCATCGAGCGTCGCATCCCGCTCGACGCTGATCACGGGCTGGCTCATAACCTCCGACACCCGGCGCACCTCAGGGGGGCTGGCATCGCCGGCAGACGCTACGTTGGCGGCAGACGCGCCGGACGAGCGTGCCGCGAGCGACTCCGGACTCGGGCGCACGAGCAGGAGCGGGGGCGTACCAACGGCCGCCAGCCCTTCGGCAACCGAGCCGAAGAGGTAGCGGCCAAAGCCGCTGCGGCCATGTGTCGCCATAGCAATCAGGTCCACCCGGCGTTCACGCGCGACCTCAGCGATCTGTCGTTCCGGGCTCCCCGCCCTGATCTCCCAGCTTACGCGGAGCCCACGCTCGGCGAGACGAGCCGCGACGCCCGTGAGGTACTCCGACGCGAACTGTCGCGCCAGCGCGTCATACTCTTGCGCCCCCCAGCCAGAGCGTCGGACCAGCGGTTCAACGACCGAGACCAGGTGCAGGTCAAGATAACGCTCCCCGAGGACTTCCAATGTCGTATCGAGCGCCGCTTCGGCCAACGCCGAGCCATCCAATGGCACAAGCACGCGTTCGAGCAGCGGTTCGGTGCTCGGCGCTGCCACAGCCGCCTGCGCTGGGACGATCAGAACCGGGCACGGTGCATCGCGCACCACCCGAAATGCGACACTCCCAAGCAACATCCGCCGCGCGCCGGTGCGCGCATGGCTCGCCATCACAATCACTGGAGCTTCCAGGCCCGCGGCCTGTTCGAGCAGCGCCGCGGATGGATCGCCATACTGCAACTGCGTCGTCACCGGCAAGTCAGCAATGCTCGCGGCGACACGCTCCAGATAGGCCTGGCGGTCGGCGATCAGCTGTTCGGTATGCTCCCTGAGCGCTTGCAGGCTCTTACTCGCTGGCAGCGCGTCGGCCGCGTGCAGCACGCGCCGTTCGCCAGTGGCAGTCGCTTCGACCAGCAGTTCCAGCACCGAGACAAGCAATACGGATGCCTGCGTGCGTCGCGCCAGCGCCAGCGCGACCGGCAGCGCCGTCTCGGCGACGCCCTCCGGGTCCAACTGTGGACCGATCAACGGCACGACGACCGTTCGTGTCATCGCACACTCCCTTCGTCGTATCTATTGTGCCCACCAGGAAACGCTGATGCGGCCGGGCTTGCTGGGCCAGACCCTCGTCTCACGACACGCATAGTATTCTCGCCTACCGGAGGTTTCAGGGCTGTAGCAGAACCTGCAGCAGGTGCGTCAAACGTGTGACAGCGCGATGTCCCACAGCCCGCATGCGCACGCCAGACAGAGCGCGACGACGCACGACCGCAGCATTGCCTCATGCTCCCACGCAAGAAGCTTCGGCGTGCGGCGTGCGGCCGGCCACGCAGGAGCGCACTCAGGGCGCCCGACACGCTGCACGTTTCGCCGCTGGTTCGCCCCGAGCGTGCTCGACGCACGCACCTATCCCAGCGCCGATGTCGGACGGAATGTCACCGGCAGCGTCTTCGGGCTATGGAAGGCAAAACCGGGGATCCACTCGACAGTGTCGCTCACCAGTTGCAGGTCATCGAGGCGCTGGATCAGGGTAAGGATCGCAGTTTGGGCAGTTGCACGGGCGACCGATGTGCCGAGGCAGTAATGCGGCCCGTGAGAGAAGGTTAGATGGCGGTTCGGGTGGCGGTCGATGATGAACGTGTCCGGTTCCTCGAACTGCGCTTCGTCACGGTTGCCGGAGCCGAGCAGCACGTTGAGGTTGTCGCCCTTTTCAAACGTGCAGCCGCCGAACTCCATGCGCTCCTTCACCACCCGGCTGGTCGTCTGCACCGGGCTTTCGTAGCGCATCACTTCTTCCACCGCCGGGCGGATCAGCGTCGGGTCGGCCTTCAGCCGCGCCAGCGCATCGGGGTGCCGCAAGAGGGTCAGCACGGCATCGCCAATGAGATGTGCGGTTGAGTTGTTGCCGCCCACCAGCAGGGCCACCACCATGATGATCAGCTCATCGTTACTGAGCGAGTCCCCCTGCTCCTCGGCCTGGATCAACTGGGTCAGCAGGTCCTCACGCGGGTCACGCCGGCGCTCCTCGATAACCTCCTCCAGGTAGGCCTTCATCTCGAGCATCGCCTTCTGGCCCTGGCGCATGACGTTTACCCGGTCGTTGGCAGTGCCGGCGCGGTCGTAGACGAGCACCTGGTCGTGCGCCCATTCCACGAACTGCGCCTGGTCCTGGGTTGGCACCCCGAGCAGGTCGCCGATCACCCAGCGCGGCAGGTGCACCGCGTAATCGGCCATCACATCCATCTCCCCGCGCTCGGCCACCTGGTCGATGAACCCATCGGCAAAGGCCTGGATGCGCTGGCGGCGGGTTTCGGTGGTACGGGCGGAAAATGCCTTCATCACCAGGTTCTTCAGGCGGGTGTGGTCCGGCGGGTCGGTCAGCAACATCCGGCTGCCGAGGATGTGGCGGAGCGGAGCCAGTTCCTGCTTCACATCATCGGGCAGGACAGCGAAGGTCGCCTCGGTCCGGGCGGAGGACATGCGCGGGTCGTTCAGCAACGTCACGATGTCCTCGTGCCGGCTGACCATCCAGCTGCGGGTCGGCTCGTTGAAGAAGACCGGCGCTTCGGCGCGCAGACGCTTGTACAGCGGGTATGGGTGCGCCTGGATCTCGCGGTCGGTGAAGTCGATTGACAATGTCGTCGTGGGCATGCACAGTCCCCTTCTGGGTCCGCAGACCGGCCAAATCGCGTGGCGCGTAGAATAGCAGTGTCACGCCGAGCGCGGCCAGCGCGGGTCAGCCCTGCAGCCGCGTTCGACCACGGCTACATGGTCAGCGTGGTTCTCCCCGCTTAACCCGTAGAATTGCAGCAGCGCGCTGCAGCACCCCGACACCGGCCCAGGAGCAGACCATGGTAACGACGAAACTGATGACGATCGAAGATATCGAGCGCCTGCCGGATGCGCAACGGTGTGAGATTGTGCGCGGGGAGGTGCGGGAGGTGGCTCCGTCGAACTTCGATCACAGCGACATTGCACTGGGCATCGGTGCGCATCTGCGAGAGTTCGTCATGCGCAACCGGCTCGGTCGTGTGGTCGGAAGCGATGCCGGGTTCATCCTCGCGCGTCATCCCGATACATTGCTGGCGACTGACGCCGCGTTCGTGCGCGGTGAGCGCCTGCCACCCCGTGAGCAACGGCAGCGCTTCCTGGATGTCGTGCCGGATCTCGTGGTCGAAGTACTCTCACCGACAAACACCGCCACCGAGATGTCGGACAAGGTGCTGGCCTACCTCGAAGCGGGCATACGCCTGGTCTGGGTCGTCGATCCATTCCGCCACACCGTCACGGTCTACACCCCTGACCGCTCCGCCCAGATCGTCATCGAAGGCGAGACGCTGGACGGCGGCGAGGTGCTACCCGGCTTCAGCCTGCCGGTCGCCGACCTGTTCGTGTAGCGCGCCGCCGTGCATCGCAGAATAGATACGTAGAATTGCGTCATCACAGTTCGGCACTCCCTCACCGGCCCAGGAGCAGACCATGGTAACGACCAAACTGATGACCGCCGAAGAGGTTGAGTTTCTGCCCGAAGGGCAACGCTACGACCTGATCCAGGGGAGGCTCATAACGATGTCGCCGGCCGGTCGTCGCCATGGCCGCCTGGCCAGCCGCGTTGGGTTTCTCATTGCAGGTTTCGCAATCGACCACGGCGGCGAGGCATACGCTGCCGAAACCGGCTTCATTCTGGCGCGCCACCCAGATACCGTGCTTGGACCGGACGCAGCGTACGTCCGCCCAGAGCGCATCACCCCGGACCTGCCGGATACCGGCTATCTCCCCATCGCGCCCGACCTCGCCGTGGAGGTGCTCTCCCCTTCCAACACCCGCGCCGAGATGACGGAGAAGGTCGCCGCCTACCTCGCCGGCGGGACGGCGCTACTCTGGATCATCGATCCTGAACGGCGCAGCGTCACCGTGTACACACGGGATGGTCAATCCCGCATCCTCGGCGAAGGCGAGACGCTGGACGGCGGCGAGGTGCTGCCCGGCTTCAGCCTGCCGGTAGCCGACCTGTTCGTGTAGCGCAGAACGTCGCGACGACAACCGTGAAGCCAGCCAGTGACCGTGCGCTGTCGCAGACGGTGGCCGCCGATACGGAGCAACCAAAGCGCCATGCTGAAGTGACTGCCCAGCTCGGGCGACAGCGATGCGCCACGACCCGCCGTGCTAGCTCACAACATCATCGCCAATCGAAGCACGTCTATTCCCAGCTCGCATCCGCGCCGATCAGGATGCATCCCAACCGCCGGGCGACGGCCCGAGATGCGAGGTTCTCCCAGGTGGTGCTATAGAAGGGTATGCGTCCTTCACTGCGTACTGCGGCAGCCCAGGCAGCGGTGGCAGCGACGGCATAGCCCCGCCCACGGTAGTCCGGCAATGTCCCGACGCCTGCCTCAGCCGCTCCGGCGCTCACCCGTGAACTGAGGCACAGCGACACGACAACGCCATCAGCGACAACCCCAAAACAGGGCTGCCACTCGTCGACCTCGTCGTACAACCAGGCGAGCGTGTCGCGCAGCAGGTCGCGGTTGGCGGAGGTCACCCGCACGGCGCTGCCGGGCACGGCGAACCGTTCCGGAAAGCGGTAGGCAGGGCCGCCCTCTACCTCACCTACTGGCGCGTGGCGCGCCAGCAGCGTCCGAACGCCGGCATCGAGGGCAGGCGACACGCGCAGATCAGCCGTTGGCGGTTCTGCACGCACCAGCGCCGCCAATTCCTGCGCCAGGTCGTCGGGAACTGTCGCGCCGACCCGCAGAAGGTAGCCGCGCGCACTGCAGCCGATGTAGCAACGCGGCGCGGGTTGGCGGGCGCGCTCGCTAGGCTCGTTGTTCAGCAGCATCCTGCCACGCGCGTCGCAGGTGAAGAGCGTAGCGGCGCGCAGCGTCATCAGCGCTTGGTCGTCGTGGTGTGCTGCCTCCCCGGTCGCTATCGTCACGCTTGCACCCTTCTCCGCGTTGCCGTCACCGATCACCACGTACAATCATGCCGGAACCGTCACCTCACAGGAGCAGCACATGACGATTGCGCCAGTCATCAAGGAACACATTGCCATCGTGCAAGGAGCCGGTGGGCCAAAGGCGGTCATCGCCGGCCACCGCATACGGGTCATCGATATCGTGGTCTGGCACGAAAAAATGGGGCAATCGGTCGACGAGATCCTCGCCGACTTCCCGCAGCTTACGCCGGGTGATGTGTACGCCGCGCTGGCCTATTACTGGGACCATCGCGACGAGATCGAGCAACGCATCGCTGACGCTGAACGCGCGTACGACGAAGGCCGGCAGCAGCAGAGCCTTCTCCAAGATCGCATTGCTGCGAGAAAAGCTCGTGCGTCCCAAGTTCCAGTTTGACGAACAGTTCCATACAGCCGTTGCGGAAGGTCTGCGGCGCCGAGGGATCGATGTCGTCACGGCAACTGAAGCAGGACTGCGTTCAGCGTCGGACAATGAGGTGATCGCCCATGCGTTGACTGCCGGGCGGGTACTTGTCACGCATGATGATGACTTCACGGCATTCCATCACCAAGGGGTCGCGCATGCGGGGATCGCCTACTGCGCCCCACACCGTCGAAGCATCGGGCAACTGGTCGAAGCGCTCGTGCTGATCCATGAGGTCATGGAAGCCGAAGAGATGGTTGGTCGCCTGGAGTATCTCTAGCAATCACCGGAGCCGACGATAAGGCGCAGCCTCACGCGCTGGCGAACGAAGCGCGATGCAAGCGCTGAACCGGCAGCCTCCAACCACTGAGGATGTTCAACGATCTCCGTGCAGAGGCTCGCAACGACATCCTCTGGGGTTATGCCAAACGCGTTGATCCGAACCCCGTCGGCACATGTCGCGGCCAACGCATCATCCCCGGCGTATAGATGCACCAAGCACGGGCCAATCCCTGCCCACCCTGGTCACTGGTCACTCGCAACTCATCGCACCCCCGCCGGCGTCGCGACCTCCAGCGCCTGTTCCAGGTCGGCCAGCAGGTCGTCGACGTGCTCGATGCCCGTGGAGTTAGCGCGAGACAATCTCCAAGTACTCTCT
>QEUZ01000261.1 GCA_003577355.1 Chloroflexota bacterium
ACAACGGTATCGCCAGCCCCGGTTACGTCGAAGACTTCCGAGCGGTTGGCGGCCGGTACTTCGCAGTAGGCGGTGCGGGTGACGAGTGCGGCGCCATCGGCGCCGCGCGTGACAACGAGTGCGGCGCAGTCAAGCTCGCGGCGTAACGTCGTGAGCGCGTGTTCACGCGCTGGTGCGGCATCCAGTGGGGCGCCGAGCACCGCCTCTGCCTCTGCCTGGTTGCACTTGACCAGGTCAAAGCCCTGGAACTTGGCCAGCTCCCCTTGGGAATCGACGGTCAACAGCGCGCCACTGCGGTTTGCTGCGGCCCGCGCAGCAGCCACCACGCCGCTGGTGACGACGCCGGAACGGTAGTCGGAAACCAGCACAGCGGCGTATGCATGCTGGAAGCGCAGTGCCAATTGCGCTTCGATGTCACGGTCAACCGGCGCACGCGTCTGCCGGTCGAGCCGCACGATCTGCTGGGGGTACCGCAGGAACCCTTCGGCGACCAGACGCGTCTTCACCGTGGTCTGGCGCGACGGGTCGGTGATGACGCCGGCTGGGTCGATGGCATGGGACCGCAGGAGCTCTCGCACGGTATCACCAGCGGCGTCATCGCCAACCACGCCAGCGAACGCGACATCGCAGCCGAGTGCCCGCAGGGCCAGCGCGGGCGCTGCCCCGCCACCGAGCAGGTCCTCACGGCGCTCTTCGTCCAGCACCATCACCGGCGCCTCCCGCGAGATACGGTTCGGCCTGCCGAAGATCCAGTGGTCGAGATAGACGTCACCGAGCACCAGGACACGATGGCCCGCCATGCGCGCCAACAGTTGCAGCAGCGCCTCCGTATCGCTATGCGTGGTCATGCCACATGCTGTTTCAGGAGTTGTCGCCTGCGATGCACTGCTATTGCTGTCTGCCAATCGTCGCAGCCTGTCATCTATTGTCTGCTCCCTCGCCCCGCGATCTCAGCGGAAGCGCACGACGACGATCAGGAATGCCAGCCCCATGAAGAGGACGTCCGGAATGAGCTCGAGTTGAAACGCGCGTGCCACCGCAGGGTTGGTTGAATTGTTCAGGAGCATATCGACGGTGAGGACATCGCTACGTTGTGCGAACATCAGCCGGCTGACGGCGATGCCCAGCAGGACACAGCCTGCGGAGATGAATTGCAATTCACGCCCGCGCTTGTAGTTGGCGGCCCAGGCCATTGATTCCGCCACACCAAAGCCCAACAGTAACGCGCAGTAAAACGACCATGCCGGGAAGAAGCCCCAGAGTACGCCGATGGCGACCGCAGCGGCGACTCCGACGACCGTCGCCTTGAGCAACGTAGTTGTGGTGGTGGAGTAGACGACTGGCCGTGGTCCGCGAGCGCACTCCGGGCAGCGGAAACCAACTGGTGTTTCAACCATGCAACGGGGGCAAATCGGCTTATCACAACGAGAGCAACGCAGGCGGGTGAGAACGTTTGGGTGATAGGTACACGGTTGTTCCACGCAGTCGGGCTTTCGTTCCAGCCGGTCTCGATGCGCCCTGCCGGATGGCGGCGCGGCACAATCGTATCAGCCGTGTTGCTGGAACGCGGCTTGTGGAGGTATGCGTGCTACACTCGCGGTGGCCCCGCGTTTTCGCGATCCATTGCAGCGGATGAAATGTGACCACACCATGAACACCGAACTTGCGCAGGCAGCACTGTACGCCCTGCCAGCGCCACTCGCGCTCGTCGATGCAGGGGGCCGGGTGGTCTGGACGAATGCCGCACTCGCTGCCGCGCTTGAGATGCAGACGACTGATCTCCCAGTTGATACAACGAATGCGCTGCTTATCTCGGCCGTCAACCCAACGGTCGTAGCAGCAGCGGCTGCGGGCGTACACGATGTGCTGACCGGAGCACGCGCCGAACTCTCCTTGGAGTATGTCAGCGAAGGGCCGAGCGGGTCGCGTTGGTTGCGACTCGATGCACGGCCAATTGCTGGTGGTGCACTCCTGATGCACACAGATATCAGCGCCGCGAAACAGGCCAGCGCCGATGTGCGCGCCGAGGCGCTGCTCGACCCGGTTACTGGTCTGCCTAACCGCCTGCTGCTTTCCGACCGGTTCGAACAGGCATTACTGAACTCGTCACGTTCGAGCGGACGTGTTGCCGTGCTGCTGATCGATCTGGACGGGTTCGAGCAGATCAATGTGACCCATGGGACTGAGGCTGGA
The DNA here is from genome assembly GCA_003577355.1 of Chloroflexota bacterium. Taxonomy (GTDB): domain Bacteria; phylum Chloroflexota; class Chloroflexia; order Thermomicrobiales; family CFX8; genus CFX8. The sequence goes on from QEUZ01000261.1 coordinate 2,194, forward strand.
GACGAGCTGTTGGCCGAAGTGGGCCGCAGGTTGCGCCCGACGTTACGTGCAGGCGATACCGCTGCGCGGCTCGGCGCGGATGAGTTCGTCGTCCTGCTGCTGGGTACGCGCTCAGCCGATGAGGCATTGCGCGTTGCCCGGCGCATCGTGCGGGCGCTCGAAGCGCCGTTCACGCTGTCGTCCGGCATCGCCGACGTGCGCGCGAGCATTGGCATCGCAGGGGAGTGGTCGCATCTGCATACGGTGGATGCGCTGCTTGAAGCGGCTGCTTTGGCGTTGCGCGACGCCAAGCAGCAGGGCGGAGGGCGGGTCGTCCTGTTCGATGGTGATGCCGACCCGTAGGTTCCTGAAAATTGCTCCGCAGAACCTATTGACAACCAGGCACGATAGTGCTAGTGTATGTACACGGTCCCGATGAGTTATGACGGATCGACGCACTCGAAACAATCAGGTAACTGAGGTATTCGAGGCGGCCAGCATAAGCGGCGAACCGGGGCGCATCATCCAGCGACGGACGTAAGTTCGGAGCCGATGCGAGAACGGCGCAAGGTAGGCTGGCAGCGGACGCCGAGGCTCACGCCGGAGCGTCACATCCCAACACTACCATTCCACCACGGGCGGTTCGCCGCCTGCGGGTGCGAAACGGGGAGTTGCGGAGAGCGTCGAAACAACTGGCTCGTCGGGGCCTTTCCCTTTGCCGGTTGCACCCTCGTGCGAGGCGCTGTGGAGCCTGACAGCCGTTTCGCCTTTCACCTTACCCCGCTCGCATGCTATCTCGGGCTGGACCCGGCGGAGCCGTATCTGCCAGCAGCATTTGACCACGACGGCTTCGTGCACCTGACGCACGGCGAGGCGCGCGTGCTCGATGTCGGTAATGCCTTGTATCGCGCGATTCCGGGCGACTGGGTTGTCCTGACGGTCGATCTCAGCAGGCTTAGTTCACCGGTCCGCTACGACGATCCCGAACAGTGCTTCCCGCATGTCTACGGGCCGCTTGACCGCAGCGCGATCACCACCGTGCGCCGTATTGAACGTTCCGGCGAGGGGGCGTTCCTGGCAATTGCCCCAGAATGATGGTTGCGACGCTCTGCGTTGCTTAGAACGATCCAGAGTTCGGCCCGCGACCAGGCGGCGGGTTGTTGCCACTGACGGCGCGTTGGATCTGCCCCATGATGTCGATCTTGTCGAGCAGGTCGAGCGCCAGTACGACGACCACTGTGAGGACTACCAGCCCACCCACCAGCCAGTCGGTTTCGCTCGGGAAGCTGCGGCCGTCGGTGATCTTGGGAGAAAAGAAGTTGTAGACGTTCAACAGCGCAAATGTCGTGGCCCCGAAGAAGGTGAGATAGACGCCGATAATCACCAGGGGCGACCAAGCCCGCGCCCGTCGCTCGGATGCCACGACGGAGTATGCGAAGACAGCAGCGATAATCCAGATGATGACCCGGAAGATCGTATCCACGTTATGACCCCTCCACCGTCCGCACTCGTGTTCCAACCGGCGTCCACCGTCGGGTCAGCGTAGCTCGTTGCATTAGAGAAGCGCGCACCCGACATGGACGTTCAAACTACTGGTCACTGGTCACTCGTCACTGGTCACTCCGCTAGGCCCCAGGGCCTGTCTTGTTGATCGATTCGCGCACCTTGCCGAGGATATCGATACGTCCCCAGAGGTCGAGTGCGAGGGCAACCAGGATGGCGAGAATAATGAACCCAGCAAAGAGTTGATCGTTGTCGCTGGGGACAGAATCGGTGAGCTTCGGGCTGAGCCAGTTCCAGATGGCCTGCAAGCCGAATGACATGCCACCGAAGAGTGCAAGGAATACGCCGACGCTTGCCATGCCACCCCAGGGCCGGCCACGGCGTTCGGTGGTGGTGATCACATACGCAAACCAGGCGCTGGCGATCAGCAAGATCAAGTTGACAATCGTATCCACCTCGTCTGTCCCTCCTTCGGGTGGCGTGCCACTTGATTGTCCGTATGTCCCATCGTGTGTCTACACTCTAGCAGCATGCCGGTGGGAGGGGAAGATGCCCCACGCAGGAGATTCCGCGCCCCCGGCGCTTCCTGGCGAACTGACCGGCGCAGTACGGACCGGAGGTCGACGCTGACGAGCCTATATGCCTACGGCGCTGTGTACCTCCTGGTCTACCTACCGCTGCTTGCCTGGCTTTATGGACGCCAGCGGCGCTGGCATGGACTAGCCGGCTGGGCATTCCTGGTGGGCGGTATCCTGCTGGCCTTTGGCGGCGCAGGCGACGCCTTCGCCTGGGCAGGCCTCCTCTGGTCCGCCGTTGCCATGTTCGGGCTCCTCCTCATTGCCACCGACATATACAACGCGCGTTGGCGTGTAAAGAGGGACAAGTGACGCGTGGTTTGTGGGCACGAATCGGGGATGAGGAGCGACGTTGTCGCCTTGAGTGGTCGGCGACAGAAGGTGTATCGCTCCACCACGGCACCTGGCCATCGATGGCCATGTGCCCTACGTTGTTGGGGAACTCTTCATCACCTGCATCAGAAGATCCATCCGAACACGTAGTACGCAATGACGCACTGCACGCAGATGAAGAGCACGAGGGCAAGGGTCGCAAACAGACAGGCGCGGTTTCCGCCGCGGATGAACACGGCCCGGTTGGCGCCGACCCAGACGCCGCCGGCTCTGGCGCTGGGCGACGGAGTGGTATCAACCACGCGCGGCTCGCCGCTCGAAACGTCGATGAGTGTTTCGCCGTCGTTTGCCGGCCCGACCGCACTGACTATCCAGGAACCGCACGAGGCACAGCGGGTGGCGTTGGCGGGGTTGGGAGCGCCGCACCACGGGCATGGGCGCCCGCTTCCGCTCTCCGGCACGCGGTTTGGTTCAACCATGCATCTCCCCTTGTGGGCCGACCGGTATCCACGGCACGCGGTACGACCTCGACCTATGGTGGACAATTGCCGCAACCTACCGCCGTCCGCGCCGGAACGCAAGCCGGTTGGGTCGGCAGGCGTGGGAGACAATGATGGGTATCTCGACTGTGGGCGTCCAGCCCAGGCAACATCAGTGCGGCACGCTGTATCTCGTGCCCCTGCCAATCGGTAACCTGCGCGACATCACCTATCGCGCGGTCGATGTCCTGCGTTCCGTCGCGGTGGTCGCTGCCGAGGATACGCGCGATTTCCACCGCATCCAGCGCGAGTATTCCATCGGCACGCCGGCGGTCAGCTACCATGACCACAACGAGCAAGCGCGGGCGCCCGAGCTGATCGCCCGGTTGCTGGCCGGAGAGGATGTCGCCCTCGTGTCGGACGCCGGGATGCCGCTCATCAGCGACCCCGGTTACCGCCTGGTGGCAGCTGCCCGCGATGCGGGTATCCCGGTCACTAGCCTGCCTGGCGCCTGCGCGGCGGTGACGGCGCTTGCGGCATCCGGGTTGCCGGTTAACCAGTTCCTGTTCGCCGGCTTCCCGCCCCGCACTACCAGCGCCCGGCGGCGGTACTTCGCGGAGCTGCGCGCCAACCCTGCCACCTTGGTGTTCTACGAGGCCCCCCACCGTTTGCTGGAGACCTGCCGAGATGCTCTGGCGGTCCTGGGCAACCGCAACGCCTGCCTGGCGCGTAACCTCACCAAACCGCACGAGCGCTACCAGCACGGCGCATTGGACGAGCTGGTAGCCGCCCTGGAGGCAGAAGGTGACGTGCGCGGCGAGGTGACACTGGTGATCGCCGGAGCGGTTGCGGGTGAGATGTCGCTAGAAGACCGTGAGATGGCAGCGATCGCGGTGCGCGGGATGTTCGAAGACGGGCTGACCTCCCGGCAGGTCGTCGAACGGCTGCAAGCGGAATATGGGTTGAAACGGCGTGAGGCGTACGAGATCATGCTGGCCAACCAGGCAACCGGCCCGTGAGCGAGGACGAGCTGGCGCTCAACGCCATCGTCTCGGCTGTGGCTGCGTCGCGCCGCTATCGCGGGGTGGCGCCGGTCGTGGTGCGTCGCCTGGCGCAGGAGGAAGCGCCGAAAGCCCGCAACAACCAGGATTGGGAAAAGCGGGTCAAGCGCCGGCTGCATCAGATATTCGGCGCCTACGTCGACCGGACGGACTACGCCCGCGTCCTGCAGCGCTTGCAGGACGCCGCCGATGACGCTGCCCGCCGCGCCGTGTGCCGTGATGCGTTGGCCGCGCACGCGTCGACGCGCGAGCGGCTGCCGATCCTTGAGGCGTTCTATCAGGAAATCTTCAACCGCACCGGGCCAGTTACCAGTGTG
>QEUZ01000262.1 GCA_003577355.1 Chloroflexota bacterium
GCCATCGGGCGTGAACAGCAGGCCGCGGATGGGGCGCGTGTGCCCACACAACATCTCTACACATCGCCCAGAATCAGGATCCCACACCCGGATCGCCAGATCATCGCCCCCGCTGGCCAGGAGGCGACCGCCAGGGTGGAAGGCCAGCGCGCGCACCCAGTCTGTGTGTCCCCGCAAAACCAGCGGCGCTTCCTGGCCGGCCGTATCCCACAGCCGCACGCTCCGATCATAGCTGCCGCTGGCGACATATCGCCCCGCCGGGTGAAAGGCGACCGCCAGCACGTCGCTGTCATGCTCGTCCAAAACGCGCAGACAGCGCCCGTTATGCACATCCCACAGCCGCACGGTCTGGTCATTGCTGCCGCTCGCCAGTAGGCGCCCATCGGGCGAAAAGGCGATGCTGCGCACCCGATATTGGTGGCCGCGTAAGGCCAACAGTGGCCGCCGGGAGTGAACCCGCTCTTCGGCCAGCGCCGAGGCGTCCCACAGATGGATAGCGCAATCATTGCCGGCGCTGGCCAGGAGCAGGCCCTGGCGATCAAACGTCAGGCTGTTGATCCGATCCGGGTGGCCGCGCCAAGCCGTCACCGCCGCGCCATCGGGAGACCAGGCTGGTGCAGTGAATTGCTTGTGGGAACGGAACAACGGCGTCCACTCGCCAGTCTCCACATCGAGGGTGGCGAGGTACGCCTGATACCAGCACCAATTGTGCGGGGCATCGGCAACCAGGCCCACCAGCTCTGTACCATCGGTGGACCAGGCGAACTCGTACACCTGTGTTGCTGGTTTCGACAACGCCGCCAATGTGCCGTCGAGGGAGAGTCGATACAAACGGTTGAAGCGCGCGTCTTCCTCGTACACCACCTGGTCGGCCCCGCTTCGCTCGCGCTCGGCAGCATCGGCGGGTGGTGGGTCGCTGACCAGGAGCGTCAGTTCACCGGTGGCCGGACCCCAGGCATAGTCGACGACCCCGCCCGCGCAGTCTGTCAGACAGCGTGCCTCCCCGGGGCCATCCGGCAACAGGAACAACTGGTCCTTGCCAGCGATGTCACGGCTGCCGAGGAAGGCCAGTGAGCTGCCATCCGGCGACCACCGTGGCTTGTGCGCGCAAGTTCCTTCCGCAGTCAGCGCTTGTGGATCGCTGCCGGATGCGCTGTCGACGCACCACAGGCGCGACGGAAACTGCTGTTGCTTTGGTGCACTGACACTTGCCGAGACGCAGTAGACGATGCGAGCGTCGCTCGGATGCATGCGCGCATCCGACACCTGCTCCAGGCGCAACAGGTCGTCCGCAGTCAAACGTCGCTTCTTTGGGCCAGTCATCTGTTCGCTCTCCCTCACCACGCCGCCTGAACGGCCAGGCAGCGATGCTAGGCAGGCGCGAGATGAGTGTCAAGCGGCACACTACTCGATGCGGACCCGCCAAATGCGCAGGTGACCGTCCTGTGCCAGGTTGAACCACAGTTCGTCGTCCCTGACCCAGACTGGGCGATCGGCGTCGATCCCTTTCGGGGTGAGGTACTCGAACACTCGGCCATCCGGCGACAACAGTGCAATGCGCCGCGCCAGACCTACCGCCAGCCATTGCCCGTCGGGCGCCCAGCTCAGCCCATCCCCCGGGTTGGCACGTGCAACCTCCAAGCGGGCGTTTGCATTGGCGATCGCAACCACCTCGATCGAATCCACGCGTCCGCGGTCCGCCGCGCGCTCCTTGTAGTGGCGGATGCGCCAGGCCAACTCGTCGCCGCTTGGACTAAGGCTGAACTCGCGCAGGATCACGCCTCGGTCTGCTCCGGTGGCCGGAATTGTCGTCACGCGGTCGACGACTGGGTTCGCTGGGTCACGGGTGTTCACGCGCATGATCTCGATCTGGCGCGGGAGCCCATCAGCCCAGCCGGCCGGCTGGGCAAAGATGATCGTACTGCTGTCGACCCACGTTGCGGCTACATGGATATCGATCACGGCATCAGGAGCGTAACGGAAGCGCGAAATTGGGGCCGCCGGTCGTTCCCAGCCAGCCAGCCACAGCTCGATGATGCGTGACTCCGGGTTGACCACGAAGAATGCGAGCTGGTTCCCATCTGGCGCGAGCAACGGCAACGCATAGCGCCGCACCTGCTCGGCGCCGAGCAACGCAGGATCAAGGAACGGTGGCGGAAGCATGCCGACGCCATTACTCGTCGCGGGGTTACCGATGATCCCGATGCGCGAGCCAATCTCTCTCAGGGGGTCGGCCCGCGCGACTCCGAGGAGCTCGTTGCCGTCACCCGTCCAACGTAGCTGTTCGATAGCGCCACCCAACCGGCGTGCGCGTCCTGCGGCCAGGTCCCAGATCATGGGCACCCCGAGCTCGTTATCCACGACAACAATGTAGCCGCCCCGCTGGTTCATCGACCCTGTTGTGCCGAGCACCACTTCCGGCCCGAAATCCGCCACCGGCTCCAACCCGTAGCCGGCGCCCTGCTCTTGCCACGACGGGGCGCCGCTCCTCGACGCAAGTGCAGCTTCAGGTATCCAGGCAAAAGCCCATTGACCACGGACGGTGTAGTCGGTGCGCACACGCTGCGGCCGCCCTTGAGCGTCGAAGATCACCAGCGACTGGCTCGTCAGCGTCGAAACCCCTCCATACTGGCCACCCGGTGTGATGAACGAGACGCCACCCATCTCCACCAGCATAGCCGAGCCATCCGGCGCGGGGATGGCAACGTTGTACATGAGCCCTTCCGAACCCTCGAACAACCTGCTCTGCGTGCCATCGCTACCCACCATCCAGACGGCATCGAGCGCGGAGTAACTGGACGACCGTGCCTGCAGCAGCACCGTCTCCGCCGCCGGGCCTACGGCGAACGGATACGCATCCAAGAATTGCGCTCCGTCTGCCAGCAGGTGCTGGTTACCTTGCCTACCGACGGAAAGCAGGTGTACAGGCGCCCCTTGGTACATCGGACCCCCAGAGGAGCTGCGAAACGCTTCAACCGCCTCATGCGTGGCAACGGTCATGACGACAGCACTGCCGTCGGAAGCCCAAATCGGGTTCGAGCGCACGCGGCTCTCCACGACGACAAGCTCCCTGCCGATCTGACCATTCTCGATCGCATACACCGTCACCGTCTGTCCAACGACTGAGCCGTCGTAGGTGCCGATGACAGCGATTGCATCACCAGTGGGAGCAACCACAGCGCCGCCGACGTTACCAATGAGCAAGTCGGTCCGCGCCCCGGTCACGACATCGATACTGAACAGTCGTGTTGCCGTTTGGAGCAGGTGGTCGTATTCCGCTTCCATGTCTTCGTCATAGAGCGGGTATGAGACGAGCAGAAGTGTGTCGCTATCCAGCCAGCCAACGGGGTACTGGAAGGCACGCTCGCCCTCCAGTTCGTATCCGGCGACCATCTCCCCGTCCAGCGTCATGAAGTCGACCCTGGAGTTCGCCGGATGGCCAGAGGAGTCGACACGCGCCACGGCCAGTAAGCGGTGGTCCGGAGCGACGAGTGCAACCGTGCCCCACTGGCTTGATGGGGCAGTCCATTCCTTTCGGAGTTCGCGGGTTTCGCCAGTGGCGAGGTTGAAAGCTTCGATGAGTCCGTTCTGTCCGACGCTGAGCACCCATCCGCTAAAGCTGGAGGTGTGTCCCGCACTGATCGGCGCTGGTGGAAGGTCCCCGACTGTCGTGCGGTTCAACAACGCTGCCAAGCCAAACAGCGCGAGCACCAGCGCCGCAACACCTACGACAGCAGCGAGGGCTGTCGTGGGCATTGTGCGACGCGGTTTCGCGACGATTGGGAGCCGCAGCGCGCCTTGCAACCGTGCCAACTCACCGAGGAGATCATCATCGAGCGAACGGACGAACTCAAGCGTGCGCCGGCAGGCATCGCAACTGCTGCAATGGCCGAGAAGCTCGAGCCGGTCTTCCGCATCGAGCCGCCGGTCACGGCAGCGCCCGATCGCCGGAGCAAAACGGTTGCAGCTCCGCGGGCAACGGGGATCGATGACGCGCCTGGCGACGAGCAAGTCCCGTCCAAGGTCATCGAGCGACTTCCCAAGCAGATCAGCGAGCTCTTCACCATCGAGATCACAGCTTAAGTGCAGCAGGAGTGCAAGTGCTGGAACTGCTGGCGTCGAACGCGCGTCGACGAACGGGCGGTCTGGGTCCGGCGCAGGCCCACGCCCCACACGGGCAAGCAGCGCATCGACGAGCAACGTGCGGCGCGCACTGGCGATGACCCCGCGATACGCTCTGCGGGCAGTCGCTGCCTGCGGCGCAGCACTCGCAATGCGATCGGCGACGTCAGCGGGGAACGCAGCGCGCAGGCCGGAGCGGAGCCGCTCCACCTGCAGGTCGTCAAGCGGCAGGTCGAGTCGCGTGCTGGCCCCGATCTGACCCGACGAACGTGTCATCTACCGCAGAGTCCCTCTGACGACACACAACCCATCGCGACTATCAGTACAACATGCCTGGGTTGCTGGTTCCACCACCGGCGCCCAAGCGTAGCGTGACGAAAGTGATGGTCTCCGACCTCACCCCGCTCCGAGCGACGTGGGAAGTGCAGGGCCAACTCAGCCGATACGTATGAGCAATCCTGGAGTCACGTCTGGTTGTCAGTCCCAAGAATTGAGACAAACAGAAAGCCGGTCCTTGCGGACCGGCCTTCGGGTTTTTCGGGCGTTCACCCCGTCGGAGCCAGGCTAGCTGGCAACCTCCGAGGTGACGCCCGTACGACCATGACTACTCATGTGTTGGCATCACCTCCTTCGCCCTGCTCGGTCTACACGCGGGCGTCCCGGCCGAACCAGCGCGTCCAGGAACTGGACAGTGCAGTGAGTCTAGCAGTCGCGGCGTTCCCTGTCAATGCACCAGTACCTGCGTACGTACGCATATCGTACCGATTACTGTTTGGGCGGTATGACCAATTCCTGCCCAACTTGGATGTCGTTTGGGTCGGAGAGCCCATTAGCGGCGATGATTGCATCCAGCTCGACGCCGAAGCGTAACGCAATGGCATAGAGCGAATCGCCTTCGGCGACGATGTATACGCCGGGGTTCGCTTCAGGCTGGCCCGTCGCGCTTGGGTCGGCACTGGTTGGCGCGCCAAACACCACCGGAGTCGGTGTCACGATTGTCAGGGCAGGCGCGCGCGTAGCAGTCGCCTCCGGCGTCCCTTCGACGCCAGTCGCAGCGGAATCATCACCAAGTGGGTTGGCACACCCCGCGAGCAGGAGTAGACAGAACATCGGCCCCAGCAGCCACGTGGTGGACCGCGCCGGTGACAACGTTCTTGAACGCTCAATGCACACCGACCGCCTCTTCCACCCAAAGGTAGGCGCCGGGGCGCCGGTTGGCCAACGAGGGCACTTCGCGCCGGATGCGTTCCAGAGTATTCAGATCGCAATCAGTCACGATCACGCCGGGCCCATCCGCGGCCGTCGCCAGTACCGTGCCCCATGGGTCGACAATCATCGAGCGCCCCCAGGTTGTCGAGCCGCCGGGATGCTTGCCGTACTCAGCCGGGGCAACCATGAACACCTGGTTCTCGATCGCGCGCGCGCGTAGCAGCACCTCCCAGTGGTCCTTCCCGGTGTACTGGGTAAACGCTGCTGGTAGCGTGATGATCTCCGCCCCCTGCAAGGCGAGCAGGCGGAACAGCTCCGGGAAACGCAAGTCGTAACAGATCGCCAGGCCGAGGGTCACCCCGCCGATGTCAACGGTAACGATCTCATCTCCGGGCGCTACCGTTGCCGACTCCTGGAACGAGACTGCACCGTCGATGTCGATGTCGAACAGGTGGATCTTGCGGTACCGGCCAACGATGTTGCCGTCCGGGTCTAGCACGACATTTGTGTTGAACACGCGTGGTTCGCCTTCGGCGCGTTCCAAGATCGAACCGCAATGCAGCCAAATGCGCTCGCGGCGAGCGACATCTGCCATGCGTTCCACCGTCTCACCTGGGATCGGCTCGGCCATGTCCCTGTTAGCATCGCTCGGCCCCATGTAGGTCCAGACTTCAGGGAGCGCCACGAACGTGGCGCCACGCGCGGCAGCTTGTTCGACCAGCGCGATCCCGTCAGCGATATTTCGTGCCTTGTCGGCTCCAGAGTTCAGTTGCACTGCGGCTACCCGCAGAACATCGCGCATCGTGGCTCGTCCCTTCCCACGGATCGTCATCTACTGAGGGCATACCAACGTCACGTCGCGATGATACTCCAGCGCTCAGGGTTCGAAGCCTCGTCCGAAGAGCTTCTTCTGCAAATCGGCAACGCGCTGCTTGCGCGCCTGTGTCTGCCGGGTGTCGGTGCGAAACCGCACGGTCAGGACATCGCCAATGCGTGTCCCTTCGGGCAAGAGGTCGAGTGGCACGGTTAGCTCTTGCCCGTCGTCTGTTACCAGGCTCGCCAGCAAAA
>QEUZ01000263.1 GCA_003577355.1 Chloroflexota bacterium
AGGTGGCGCTGGCTGAAGGTGCCACGTTCGACATCTTGCCCGGTAAAGCGGATGGGTGTTCCGTCGGAGAGGATGCCGGCGAAGGCGAGCGATTCGGCCAGTGCCCAGTCGATGCCGCCCGGCCGGTCGAGGGCGCCCTTGCGGCGCTGCAACTGGCGCTCCAGCTTGGGGTTCAGGGTGAAGCCGGCTGGGAAGGTGTGCAGCGCATCGTTGTAGGCGCGTAGCGCCCCCTCCGGTATGGCGGTGGGGTGCTCATCAAGCTCCAACAACGCCACACTGGGCGAAAGGCCGTTCCCCTCGAAATGTGCGTGTGCAGTGCTGTCGTCAACCGGTTCGCCGTCGGAGATCATCTTCAGCTCGCGCAAGCGCTCCAGCGCCTGGTCGAGCAGGCGGTCCCCTTCGCCAGCTGGGATGACCCCTTCGCGTTCCAGTTGGGCTGCCAAAAGGGCACGAACTGTTGGCCGCGCAGCAATCTCGGTGTATAGCTGCGGCTGGGTAAAGGTTGGTTCATCCCCTTCGTTGTGGCCCCAACGCCGGTAGCCGACGAGGTCGATCAGGAAGTCGCGCTGGAAGGTATTGCGATAGGCCAGCGCCATGCGGGCCACAGCCAGGCACGCTTCCGGGTCGTCGGCGTTGACATGCACGATCGGGATCTCGAACCCCTTGGCCAGGTCGCTGGCGTAGAGCGTGGAGCGGGCCTGGTCCGGGTCGGTGGTGAAGCCGACCTGGTTGTTGACGATGATGTGGATCGTGCCGCTGGTCTCGTAGGCCTTCAGGCCGGAGAGGTTGAGGGTTTCGGCAACGATCCCCTGGCCGGGGAAGGCGGCGTCGCCGTGGATCAGGATCGCCAATGCGGCTCCGCGTCGCTGGGTTGGTTCACCGGGGCCGCTGCAGTCGTCCTGCGAGGCACGCGCCATCCCCTCGACGATCGGGTTGACATATTCAAGATGGCTTGGGTTTGGCGCCATAATCACCGGCACTTCCACCGTCTGCCCGCGCCGGTTGCGGCCGCCGTTGCGCCGCGCACCGAGGTGGTACTTGACGTCGCCGGTCCAGCCGATATCGCTGCTGTCGGATGTGGACGTGCCGCTGCGCGGGCCGTGCTCGAACTCCTTGAAGATCGCCTCGTAAGGTTTGCCGAGGATATGGGTGAGCACGTTCAGGCGTCCACGGTGGGCCATGCCGATGACGACCTCATCGGCGCCGCCGACCGCCGCGCCGCTGATGATCTCGTCCAGCACGGGTACCAGGACATCGCCACCTTCAATGGAGAAGCGCTTCGCGCCCAGGTAGGTGGTATGCAGGAACTTCTCGAATGCTTCGACCTCGGTCAGCCGTTCCAGCAGGATACGCTTGCCCTGTGCTGCCAGCGGTGTGCCAAACCGGCCGGATTCGGCTGCATCGCGCAGCCATTGGCGCTCCGCAGTGACCTGAACGTGGTCGAACTCGTAGCCGACTGAGCCGCAGTAGATCGCCCGCAGGCGCTCGATCGCTTCGAGTGCGTTGGCGCTATTCTCGGCGACCGTTCCACCGGCGACCGACGCTGGCAGTGCTGCCAGCTCGTCTTCACGCAGCCCATGCGCGGCTGCGTACAGTTCGACCGACCCGTCGCGCGGCGGGCCGACCGGCGAGATCGTTGCCTCGCGGTGGCCATGCGCCCGGATCGCCTGAGCGTAGGCAGCAGCAGCGAGCACACGCTGGATGTCAACTGCCGGGGCTGCGACCGTTCGGGGTGCTGGCGGACGCTCGATCGTTGTAACGGCGGTTTCCTGGGGCGGGACCCAGTTTGCAAAGAACGCGCGCGTCTCGGCGTCTACTGCATTTGGGTCAGCGAGATAGGCATCGTAGAGGTCGAGGGCCCAGGCCAGGTTCGGCCCCTGAAAGGTAAAGCGAGATAGGCCATCGCCCCCGTTCGTCCCGTTTGTTGCATGTGCCATGCTGGTCACCAATCTGTTCGAGGAGGGGCCAGTCTCTCTGAGTAGCCCACCCGTACCGGAGCACGCACGGCCCGCGCCCGGCCAACCTCAAGCGACACGCCAGCAGCGCCTGCCAGGCCCCCGCTGGAAGCCGCACGCTCACGCATTCAGGATATAGCACATTTCCACGGCTGTGAACGAGTTCATATGGGCGAATCGCCCTGTTCCTGCGCGGTGTGCCCTCTGGACTGCGCAGGTGCTCCATACGGCGCCGCGAGGTGCGTGTCCGACACCGGGAGCGCGAGTTTGCGACAATGCAATGGTCTACCCCCTGGGCTGGACGTGAGCATCGAGCGGTGCGACGCCGAAGCGTTGCAGGGCGTGCTGGGAACTGTGCAATGGCGAGTGATTCCACAGACCTGCGACCCGCCTCGCTGCCAGACCCTGCGGTCGGCGGGCCACCTGAGGAAACACGCCCGCGCGTGATGCGCCGGCGCATCGTGTTTCTCGCGGGCGCCCTGGCCGTTGTGCTGGTGGTGTTCGTCTTCGTGCTGCCCTCGCTGGTGGATTGGGGCGAAGTGTGGCGCATTATCCGGAACCTGACACTGCTGGAGCTGGGTGTATTGGCCAGCGTGACGGTGCTGAACGTGCTCACCTTCGCGCCTCCCTGGATGTCTGCCTTACCTGGGCTGCGGGCGCGCCAGGCGTTGGTCGTGACCCAGGCCTCGACCGCGTCAACCTATGTCGCACCCGGCGGCCCGGCGGTTGGGATGGCGCTGTCCTACGCGATGCTGCGTGGCTGGGGGTTCGAGTCTCGCGCGGTGGCATTGGCGGTGACGCTGACCGGCATCTGGAACCAGATGATGCTGCTGAGCTTCCCGGTGGTTGCGCTGGCGCTGCTCACGCTCAACGGCGGCAGCAACGCATTCCTCCAAAGTGTCGCGCTGGTCGGAGCAGTGATCTTGCTTGTCGCGCTTGCGGCATTTGCGCTGGCGCTGAGTAGTGAAGCGAAGGCGCGCAGCATCGGTGATTTCTCCGCCAACCTGGCGACGCGCCTGTTACGGATCGTGCGACGGGGACCGGTGACGTGGGCGAGCGAATCGCTCGCGCGCTTCCGGGTTGAGGCGATCGGCCTGTTGCGCCGGCGCTGGCTGCCGCTGACGTTGGCAACACTGATCGGGCAGCTGTCCGTCTTCCTCGTACTGCTCGCCTGCCTGTGGGCGTTGGAGGTGTACCCAGATGCAGTCGGCCTCGTCGAAGCGTTTGCCGCCTGGTCGATCTCGCGTCTGCTTGGCTCGATCCCGCTCACGCCGGGCGGGGTTGGGGTGGTTGAAGTCGGGCTCACATCAGTGCTGGTGGCGTTTGGTGGGCCGCTGGGGCTGGTCGTCGCCGCGGTGCTTCTGTTCCGCGTGTTGACGATCGTCCCAACACTGGCGCTGGGCTTGCTGGCGGGCGCAACCTGGCGCAAGCACATGCCCCCGGTGACTGACTGATCCCTGAACAGCGGCGTCATCACGTATCCTCTCCGAGGAGTGAAGGGGAGCGCGACAGGTGGCAGGGCCGCGCTGGCAACTTGGGCTGGGCCGGGAGAATGGTCTTGCCTTCTGGGGCATGCTCTTTCTGGAAGCATGTTTTGGTTCGTTCTTCGCACTGTGGCCATTGTGGATCGAAGAGCTGGGCGCATCGGTCGGCCTGGTCGGGCTGCTGCTTGGGCTCGGCGGCATCCTGCGCCTGTTCTTCCTCTTGCCTTCAGCCGAGTTCGTGCGGCGCTGGGGCGTCAAGCGGGTATTGATCGCCTGCCGCGCGCTCTCGACCGTGGGGATCCTTTGGGCGGCGTTCGCCCAGGAGTGGTGGTGGCTGTTCCCAACCCTGATCGGTATGGCGCTGGGCGAAGTGGCATTCCCGCTCATGTCAACCCATGTCGCCAAACATGCTGGTGGTAGCCGGGTACGCGCCTTTGCGATCGTCATGTCGATCGGCCCGTCGATCGCGCTCATGCTGACGCCGTTGATCTCCGGCGGGTTGGTCGAAATCTGGAGCCTGCGCGCACCCTTCATCGCTGCGGCACTCTTTTCGGTTATCTCGATCGTGTTCTTCAGTCGTTTCACGCCGGACGACCCCAACGTGGAGGATGTGCAGCGCGCGTCGATGGGCGCTGGCTATCGTGCAGTGTTGGCGGTGCGCGGCCTGCCGCTGCTGATGAGCCTGCAGTTTGCGACCTTCCTCGCCCTGGGAATTGGTACGTCGCTGCTGTCGATCTACCTGCACGATGAAGCGGGCTACAGTGAAGCGCGGGTCGCCGCGCTGACATCGTTCACGGCGCTTGGTTCGATCATCTTCGGCACGGTTGTGGCGCGCAGTAGTGCGCTGCATACGCGCCCGCTGCTGACTGCGGCCATCACGTCAGGGATCGCCGCATTAGGCTACCTGCTGTTCCTGCGCCCGGAGTTTCTTGTTGTCGTTGTTGTTGCGATGATTCTGCGTGGCGGGTTCTTCTCGGCCTGGCCGTTGTTTTCGGCGGTGCTTGGCGAAGCGACTCCGGCGGAACTGCGGCCAAACGCGTACGCCCTGAGCGAAATCCTTGCGGGCACCGGCTTTGTCTGCGCGCCGATCATTGCCGGTCAGCTCTACACCGTCGACCCGCGCATGCCGCTCATCGTGGCAGTGGTTATGCTGGCGCCGCTGGTTGCTGTGCTCGCCCGGATGCGCCCGCCGCGCGCTGAGGAGCCGGCCGTGTGACGGTTGGCCGGCGAACGGGGATCGCCGGGAAGCCGCCTACCTCACCGGCGCTGCCCGGCTGGAGCGGTGGATGCTGGCGTCGATCTCACGCTGAAAGAGCGCCGCGCGTTCCGTAGATGTGACGACGAAGCGCACCCCTTCGATGCGTGACCCAGCGGCGAGGTGGCGGGTGACTGCCCCAACCATGGCGCTGGCGCAGGCTGCATCGTCCAGCCCGCCAACCCCGGTGCCCAGCGCCGGGAAGACGACGCTGCGCAGGCCGTGCTGATCGCACAGCTCCAGGGCGCGCCGTGTGGCGTTGCGCACGCTGTCCGGGCTGGCGTAGATCTGGGTGCGGTCGGTGAACCCCATCGCTGCAGCGTGGATCAGCGCCCGCGCGGGGGGTGGTAGCTTGCCAGCGCTGGTGACAACCGCATCGCCGACGGCGATCGGCCCCTGGGCGATGGCCTCGCGTTCCACCTCCGGGCCGGCTGCGCGCTTCAACGCGCCTGCAACCCCGGAACCCATCCAGAGCTCGTTGTTGGCGGCAACGACGTAGGCTTCGGCGAGGTGCCGCTCGGCATCGGCGATATCGCCGACGACCACATCGACCCAATGCAATTGTTGGGAGCCGGTGCTCATCGGTTCGCCTCCTCTCGTGCATCTTCTGGGTTGATTGTCCCATATGCGCTGGCCAGCGGGCTGAACCTGGGCGCATTGCGCACGGCAGAACGTGGCCCATGAGATCGCGCACGGCAGCGGTTGACGGGGTGCGTGCGACGATCGTGTAGACTCAGGCCGAAGGGTGCGACGGCGCCGAGTTGCAGAGGTATTGCGACGCACATGAGCGACATGGGCATCAAGCTGTCACGTTGTGCGGCGCGTTGCGGCGCGGGTGGCTTGCTGATCGTCTCGCTCATTATCGGTGGCCTCGTTTCGGTCCCAACAGTGTGCGCCTGTGGCTCCGCGCATCCCCATGCACACACCTTGCTCAGCCTGCCTGGGCACTGGCATGGCAATGTCGCTGTACCGCAGGACACCGAGCAGCCGCGTCTGATGCCGGATGGGCCGGCGCTCGGCGCCGGAGGCCCGATTGGTATCTCGTTCGGTGTTGCTGTTCTCGCAGATCAACCAGCACTCGTTGTCGATGAGCAGCACGGCCAGGTGATTCTGCGCGATGTCGCTGTGTTCACCGGCCACGTCGAACGGCCGGAAAGCCCCCCTCCACGCGGTTAGCTCGCGCTCGCACCATCCTGGCGCGGTGTGCGCCGGGTGCAACCTGCTGCCGTCTTTCACGTGAGAGGAACGCGACAAATGTCCCACCACCGAGGGGCGATTCGGCGGTTCATTGCCGCTATGTCTCTGGCGACGTTGGTGACCCTGCTGACGGCAGGGCTGGCCAGTGCGCATGAGCACCGCCACGTTGCCGATGACAAGTACGAAATGGTCGTCGGCTTTCTGACCGAGCCGGCCGTGCAGAACCAGGTCAATGGACTCGATTTACGGGTCGCGATGCATGACGAGCACGCCGGCGAGGATGACGAGGGGATTCCAGTCGAAGGCTTGCAGAACACCTTGCAGGCGGAAGTGACCTTCGGTGGCCAGACGCGCCAATTGGAGCTTGAGCCTGCGTTCAACGCACCGGGCCGCTACCGCGCCTACTTCATCCCGACGGCTCCCGGTGCGTA
>QEUZ01000264.1 GCA_003577355.1 Chloroflexota bacterium
GCGTCAGGATCGCGCTCCAGGCGGTCGCGGCGGTATGGCAGGCTGCGATCGTGCTCGTCCAGCAACCCTCCGGAATCGGTGCGCACAGGCAGGCGCTCGGCGTGGAGTGGCTGCAGTGCCAGCAGGGTCGTCAGCCGGATCACCTCGGCGCGGTGGCTCGTGTGATGGCGGTAGTTGGCTCGTCGATGCCCAGATCGTCGCACTCGCAGACGCCGGAGGGCGGCACATGACCGCCCTCCGGTATGCTGGGATTGAGGAAGAGGTCAAACGGCGGGTGCTAAACGCCGGTAGTTTCGGCTTCAGTGTCGGAGTCCTGGTTTTCCCAGCCAGGCATGCCGGTGCCATGGTGACGGCCCGGGCCGACGCAGCCGTTCTCGATCGCGTCGGTGAGCCGCGCCGGCAGCTCGGCGAGCAGGGCGTCGGCCTGCGCCTGGGTGATGTCGCCGGCTGCGACTTTCTCAGCCAGGCGTGCTTCTGCTTCTGCCACCAGGGCATCAACAACCTGTTCGACGGTTGAACCCTGGGCGGTAATGATGTCGGTGAGGGCAGTGCCAGCTTTGAGCTCGGCGCGCAGTTCGTCGGTCGTCATCCCCAGCGTCGTGGCGATCGTCTCCAGGCCCAGGCCCGGTCCACCGAAGTGACGCCACTTGCCGTGGCCGAAGCCGCCGAACCGGAAGGCGTTGCCGTCGGCAATGCGTTCTTTCAACGCTGCCGCTTGGTCCTCGGTGATCTCGCCATTCGCGAGTGCGGCGTCGACTGTCTCATTGCCGGCTGCTTCAATGGCCGTGTTCAGTTCCTCGGTCGTGATGCCGAGCTTGCCGGCCAAGCGGTCCAGAAAGTCCTGCTGGAGGTTATCTCTGGTGGCCGAAGAGGCTGCCAGCGCGCTCCCGCCGAGCAGGAGGGCACACAGGCTGAGGCCGAGTCCGGCGCTGAGCAGCCAGCGTCGTTTCCTCGTTCTCGGTCGCTGATCGGCGGTTGGTTCCGTCGGAGATACGTCCATCGCGTCGTCCTTTGTCGTGTTGGTCCAGAATCGGGTCCATGCTCGGCGGCGCTTCAACAACTCCTTTCTGCGCGCCGCGTTCCACTGTCGGTTATGACGAATTGCAGAGGGCCATTCCAGCCTTCGGAAGATGACTCTAGAGGCCGAACCTGAAACCTGGCTGTGAACGCGATGGTAGTTGTCCGAGACTCTCCAGCGGTCTGGCGCCGCCGTGCCCGGCATGAGGCTCTCACTTCCCGGCACAACGCGCCCGTCGGGAGCAGCGGGGGGACACTATGTTGTGCCGTCCTGATGCGCTGGGCGCGAGGACACACCCTCTCAGGCGCTCGGCGCCATTTTCCCGTTGGGGCAGGTGCAGGGAACGGGTCGAAGCTCGTCCCGGTGCTCTGGGTGCTGGTGGATCTCGGCTCGCGAGGCGTCGATCGGAATGACGCACGGCTGCTTCGAAAATCGACATACCTGGTGTGCGAGAATCACTGGAACGGTGCGCCTCACCAATGCGGATTGCAACCTGCAACACATGCTAACGGGCCGCGACGGTACTGTTGCCCAATCGGATTCCCGGTACGTTCGACGTACTGCTGTGCGGGGCGAAACAAGAGGAGGACGGAGTGACCGACGAGCACATCGCAATCGACCGCGCGCGGCTGGAGCGCCTGCTGCACCGCGAGCGCGAACGGTTCGCGGCGAGCCACGTTCGCTCGCGAGAGCTGCACGAGCGTGCCCGGGCGCACCTGCTCGGCGGGGTGCCGATGACCTGGATGACTGAGTGGGCCGGCGACTTTCCGCTCTTTCTTGACCGCGCCAATGGCGCGCGGCTGGTTGATGTCGACGGCAATGAGTATGTCGACTTCTGCCTGGGGGATACCGGCGCGATGGCCGGGCATGCGCCGGCCGCCACTGCCGAGGCGGTCGAGCGGCAGATGAGCCGCGGCGTGACAGCGATGCTGCCGACTGAGGACGCGCTTTGGGTGGCCGACGAGCTGACCCGGCGCTTCGGGCTGGACTACTGGAGCTTTGCGCTGACGGCGACCGACGCCAACCGCTGGGCGTTGCGCTTGGCACGGCGGATCACCGGGCGGCCGAAGGTGCTTGTCTTCAACTGGTGCTACCACGGCACGGTCGATGAAGCGTTCGTCGCGCTGAATGAGGACGGGGTCGCCGTCAGCCGTTCGGACAATACCGGCCCTGCCGTTGACCCAACGCTGACGACGAAGGTGGTTGAGTTCAACGACATTCGGGCGCTGGAGGAGGCGCTTGCGCCGGGGGATGTCGCCTGCGTGCTGGCCGAACCTGCCCTGACGAATATCGGTATTGTGCTGCCGGAGCCAGGCTTCCACGCGGCGCTGCGCGAGGTTACCCGCCGCACCGGCACACTGCTGATCATCGATGAAACGCACACGCTGAGCGCCGGCCCCGGTGGTGCGACACGCGCCTGGGGTCTGGAGCCGGACATGCTGACGGTCGGCAAGGCGCTGGCCGGTGGCGTGCCGGTCGGCGTCTACGGCCTCAGTGCCGCGACGGCCGGGCGGCTGCGCGAGGGCGCGATCGGCGAGGGGGTCGGCGGCACACTGGCTGGGAACGCTCTCTCGCTGGCCGCGATGCGCGCCACCCTCACCCATGTTCTGACAGAAGACGCCTACGCGCGCATGATCCCGTTGGCCGGGCGCTTCGTCGACGGTGTCCAGCAGACGATCGACCACTACCGGCTGCCCTGGTCAATCGTCCAGCTCGGCGCGCGGGCGGAGTATCGCTACACGCCCGCCCCGCCGCGCACCGGTGGTGAGGCGATGCGCGCCGGTGATGACGACCTCGATGCCTACCTGCACCTTGCGCTGCTCAACCGGGGGGTGCTGATGACCCCCTTCCATAACATGGCGCTGATGTCGCCTGCCACGACCGCCGCCGATGTCGACCGTCACACGGCGTTGTTCCGTGAGGTGGTGGCCGACCTGGTCGGCTGAGCGGCGGCGGAGCTGGCGGCCCGGTAGAGCAGGATAAAGAGCACAGCGAAGAACTGCGCGCTGCCGAACCACATGATCAGGCCGGCAATGCGCTGGTCCTCGAGCGGCGTCATGCCCCAGGGAGGTGTGGCGGTCGCATAGACGGGGTAGACGACGTGTGTGGCAAGCGCCAGCGCGCCACCCAGCACATCGCCAACCATGCCGGTGGCGAAACAGAGCAGGAACACCCAGTGCGCTGAGGCCTTGTGCCAGCGGGGTAGCGGATCGACGATGATCCACCAGAAGAGCAGCCCGGCCGCCAGGAAGCTGATGTGCTCCAGCTCGTGGAGCATGCTGTGGCGCACGGCCGCTGAGTAGAGCGACGGGATGTGCCAGACCAGCAACGCGCCGTTGAACAGCAGGAACACCACCGGAGGCCAGGTGAGCGCGGCGCTGGCGGCGTGCAGCCGCCCAGAGCGCAGCAGCGGACGCAGCGCCCGGCCGCTGAGGCGCGGCGGCACGGCGCGTAGGGCGACCTGTACCGGTAGCGCCAGCCAGAGCAATAGCGGCGCAAGCTGGGTGAGCACGAGGTGCTGGAGCATGTGCACGGTGAGCGCGTCGTCGTTCCAGGCATCGAGCGGGCCGGCCAAAGCCACGACGAGTAACGCCAGGCCGAGATACCAGCTGGCGATGCGCCAAGAACGCGGACGGCGGAGCTGGCGGCGGCGTATGGCAACGAGGCCAGCGGCATACCCGAATGCCGCCAGCGTCAACCCGAGCAGCAGCCATGGGGGCAGCGACCAGGCTCCCCAGAACGACCCGCCGTTTGCGTGGAGGAGTGGCGCAGACATGGGGCTGTCACCGTGCCAGCGCTTCGAGCGTCTCGGCCAGGACCTTCGGGTCGAACGTCCCGCCGAACACCGTGCGTTCCCGGCCTTGCCGGTCGATCACGAAGACCGGCGTCGAATGGCCAAGCAGCGCCTCAACCGTTGGCGTGCCGTCGCTGTGGCTATGGTCGTCATCAGCGAGCAACGCGGCCGGGTTGACCGACCATGCGTCCCAGACCGCCTCCAGCGCCGCCGGGTCGCCGGTCAGCGCGTGCCAACGGGGGTCGTTGGCCAGCCCGTGGGTTTCCGAGAACGCCTGGAGTGCCGCTGGGGTATCTCGCGCTGGGTCAACCGTGACGGCCAGCATCGTCACCCGTGCTCCGATGGAATCCGGCAGGCGTGCGACAGTTGCCCGCAGGCGTTGAGCGATGAGCGGGCAGATATCGGGGCAATTAGTGTAGATGAAGGTGAGCACCACAACAGTGCCGCGCAAGTTGCTGAGCTGCACGACATTGCCGCGCTGGTCGACCAGCGTAAAATCGGGCGCGGGTTGCGGTTCCAGGCGGTTGCCGCCTATTTGTGCTTCGGCTCCACACCCGGCCAGCACGACCAGCACGCCGACGAGAAAGATCCAGCTGAAGCGTGGTCGAATGCTGGTATTGGCGTGCGCCATGACCACCGCGACTCCCTTCATCGTTCGGCCAGATCATCCTACGAGTTTCGGGCCGCCTGTTCGCGGCCGGCGTGACTTTTGTCACAGCGCACCGAGTCCGCCGCACCTAGCATAGAGGCTGAACGCCACGTCGTGACGCGCGTCAGCAAGGAGGCGATATGCAGGTGATAGCACCAGAAAGGGCGCTCAGATGTAGCCCACTGTTCGCGGATCTCGAGCGCGACACGCTTGAACACATTGCCGCCCGGTGCCAGGAACGGCGGTACGCCAGCCGCCAGCGTATTGTGACCGAGGGCGATGGCTCCGGCCAGGTCGAGTTGCACATCGTTGTCTCCGGCGTCGTGCGCATCTTCAAGCGCTCGTTCGACGGCCGCGAGCTTGTCCTGAGCCTGATGCGACGCGGCGACACGTTTGGCGAAGCAGCCGTCTTCGACGGCGGCCCCTACCCGGCCAGCGCCGAGGCCCAGGAGCCAACGGTGGTGCTCGCTCTTGCTGCCTGCGAGATTCGGAACCTCGCGCGCACGGATCCCGCCTTCAGCGACGCCTGCTTGCGCCTGATGGCCGGCAGGCTGCGCCAGATGACGACGATGGCTGAAGACCTCGCACTACGCAGGGTCATGAGCCGTGTCAGCAAGCTGCTGCTGACCGACCCCGACGCCGCCCACTTGACCCAGGCGCAGATCGCCGCCATGGTCGGCTCGACGCGCGAGGTTGTCAACCGTTCGTTGCACTCGCTCAGTGGGTGTGGGGCGATCGAGCTACACGGACAATCGATCCTCGTGACCGACCCGGAGCAACTTCGCCTGATTGCGCACACCGGATAGCCCCAAGGAATGTGACTTGTGTCACATTTGTCTGGCCTGCGACGCCGACGCTGCTAGAGTGACGACACGATCCCACTGCATATCCGCCGCGTGCGAACATCCACGGAGCCTTGGAGGTGAGCGCATGGCAGCCGACCAACCCGGCGTTTCGGAGCAGCCCCCGAAAGCGCGTGTCCCCTGGCAGCAGATCGCCTTCGACGATGTCTTCCTATTGTTGATGGCGGGGCTGGTCGTCCCGACGATCTTCTACATCGTATGGGGATTGATCGAACTGTCCCGCGTCCAGCTCTTCCAGCCCTGACGACCGGCCGGGTACTGCATTCGCTGCGCTGTCGGCGATTGGAGGTTGCTGCATGGTGAACCGGACCAGCACGCTGGTTGCTCCGCGTGGCCGCTGGTGGACCCCGCTCGGGCGTGACGAGCGCATGTGGTTCGCCGTCGTGAGCGTCTGGGCGGTTGCGATGTTCGTGATGATGATGTTCGTCTGGCCCGCCATCGGTAACGAGCAGACGACAATCGAGAGCTACCGCGTCAGCGAGCAGGAGTTCGCCGCGCTGACCCAAGCCTTCATCGACCAGCATGCGACTGGTGAAAACATCGGCGGTATCCCAGTCGTGGCCCCACCTCCGGGGGATGTCTACCTGCTGTCGCAGCGTTTCCAGTTCCGCCCGATCATCACGTTGCAGAAGGGGCAAACCTATCGCTTCCTGCTGTCGTCGTTGGATGTTCAGCATGGCTTCTCGCTCCAACCAGACAACGTCAATTTCCAGGTCCTGCCCGGGTACGTCAGCGCGATCGAACTGACGCCGGAAGAAGCCGGCGAATACACCCTTGTCTGCAATGAATATTGCGGTTTGGGCCATCACCTGATGATCGGCCGGATCATCGTTACTGAATAGCGGCTGGGGGATGACAGAAGGGGGCGGTGCGATGGAAGCGATTTCCGCGCGCTGGAGGCAGTGTCAGGTAACCGGCCTGCATGTCGACCGGCCGGCCGAACGGCTGATCATGTTCCATGCCGTGACGGCGGTGCTCTACCT
>QEUZ01000265.1 GCA_003577355.1 Chloroflexota bacterium
GCCAATCGGTTGTGTCCAGAACCCGGTGACCGGCCGTGAACGCGAATGGGGTGTCCTCTCACCAGCCGAGCGCGCCAAACGCGTTGCTGTCGTCGGTGGCGGGCCAGCCGGCCTGGAGGCGGCGCGGGTTGCGGCAGCGCGCGGCCACACGGTGACGCTCTACGAACGCTCCAGCGAGCTTGGTGGGGCGATCCTGATCGCCTGCCGGGCGCCAGGTTGGGAAGCCTACCGTCAATCCGTCGATTGGCTCGCCCGGCAAGTTGCCAAACTGCCGATTGAGGTGAACCTCGACACCGAGGCAACCGCCGACTTACTGTTGGCCGAGCAGTTCGACACGATCGTCGTTGCAACCGGTGCGAGGCCACGCCGGCCGTACCTCCCCGGCGTGGACTTGCCACACACGGCTACGGTCGCGGATGTTCTGGCAGGCCGCGTCTCGCTTGGGCGACGTTGCGTGATCCTGGATGAAACCGGCTACACGCCCGGCCCCAAGTGCGCCGATTTTCTCAGCCTGGCCGGCCACCAGGTCGAGATCGTCACCCGCCACTACAGCCTGGGCGAGGACATTGGCACAACGGTGCGCGCTGTCCTGCACGAGCGCCTGCTGCGGCGCGGCGTCACTATCACCACACTGACCGCGCCGATCGAAATCCGCGCTGATGGCGTGCGCGTGATGCACGTCCTCACTGGCGAGCAGCGCGAGATCCACGCCGACAGCGTCATATTCGCGTCGGGCGGGGTGGCGCAGGATGCCCTCTACCACACGCTTGCGGCGCTCCCCAACGCGCCGGAGCTGCACCTCATTGGCGACGCCGTGGCGCCCCGCCACCTGCGCCACGCGATGGTCGATGGCGCGCGGGTCGGGCGGCTGCTCTGAGGAGTGCTAGCTCCCCATCAAGTAGTCGAAGGCCGAAAGCACATGCACCTGGACCGTGCCGAGCAGGTCGTCCAGCGTGACGTACTCGTCTGGCGCACCCATGTTGTACGGCGTCGGGCCATACACGTAGGCAGGGATACCGCGCTCGCGCCAGAAGCGGCAGTCGGTGCCACCGATACTGACGCCGGGAAGCGGGCGAATGCCACGTGCCGCTTCGGCGTTGCGCTGGATGATGCCGACCATTTCGTGGTTCGGGTCGCACACCGTCGGCTCATGCTGCTGATCGACGCGATAGGACGTTCCTGGGTAGCGCGCCACAATCTCGTCGAAGGCCGCAAGGAGTACGGCAGACTCAAGCCCGATTGGGCATCGCAGGTCAACCTCGGCATGGCATTCGGCTGCCAGCACGTTGGTCTTGACGCCGCCGCGAATCGTGCCGATGTTCAGCGTCACACGTTGCAGCACGTCGGTTGCGCCAGCGCCAAGCGCCGCATCAGTCCGCTCGCGCGCCAGCTCGACCGCAGCGCGCACGTCCTCGGGCATCGTCACCGGCAGGTCTGTCAGCGCCTCCAAGTCACGGATGATGTTGGCCATGACTTTGATCGCATTGTCGCTGATGTGCGTGTAGCCGCCGTGACCGCCGGGGGTGCGCACCGTCAGGGTAATCCACAACGGCGCTTTCTCACCAAAGCGCACCGTCCAGGGGCTGCTCGGCTCGCCACTCAACACGCAGTCGCCCAGCGCTTCCGGCCGTTGCTCCAGGAGATAGCCTGTACCCCACGTCCCGCCGCTCTCCTCATCGGATACAGCGGTGAAGGTCAACCGACCGGGCAGATGCTCGCGCAGCTCGGCGAGGTAGCAGTACGCCAGCAGCGACGCCGCCGTACCAGCCTTCATATCGATCACACCACGGCCGTAGAGCTTGCCGTCGCGGATCTCGCCGCCGTAGGGGTCCACCGTCCAGGCGCTGCGGTCGCCGGCTGGGAAGATGTCAAGGTGGCCGTTCAAAACCAAATGGCGGCCGGGGCGTGCGCCCGCGAACGAGGCCAGCATGTTTGGCAGCTCCGGGGTGTGGGCCAGCGTCTCGTACTCCAGCCCGCGCTCCTCAAGGTAGCCCGCGACGAAGGCGTAGAGGTCGCGAGTATCGCCCGGCGGGTTCTCGCTGGGAATGCGCGTCATGTCGCGCACCAGGCGCACGATGGCATCACGGTCACGCTCCAGCCTCGCAACCAGTTGGTCACGCATCCTGCCGGCCCTCCCTCCGTTGTCGATTCTGCCGGCTAACTGCCGGCGAGCCGGAACCGCGGCAACGTCACTTCCTCAGTCACGTCGTCGTACACCACTTCGACGCGCGAGCCGATCTTGATCTTCTGTGGGTCCGGCTCGACATCGACCAGGTCGGCCATGATCCGCACGCCTTCGTCGAGCTCGACCAGCGCAACGACATAGGGGATTTCCGAGGCGAAGCCGGGGTGGTAGTGGCGATGGACGATCGTGTAGGTATAGAGCGTGCCTGAACCGCTCACCGGCTCCCAGGAGATGTTCTTCGACAACGTAAACGGACTGACTCCACGGGGGTAGAAGAAGAACTTGCCGGTGTCGTTGCAGCGCTGGATGCGCATGGCGTGCGCCTTGACGCTCTCCCAGTACGGCAGCGTCGTCGGGTCGGGAACCGGCAGTGGGCGCGGATAATCGCTCATCATCGTGCTCACATTCTCGCAAGGATCGCCGTGCCGGCCGAGGACAGGTTCCAGCCGGTCCCATGTACCAGCGCGATGTCACAGTTCGGCACCTGACGGATACCCTGGTCGGCATAGTCGCCGCGCAGTTGACGCACCCCCTCGAGGATCGCGAACATGCCATACATCCCGGGGTGGTTGTACGACAGGCCACCACCGTTGGTGTTCATCGGGAAATCGCCGCCGGGAGCGGTGCGCTGGCCACTAACGAAAGCGCCACCCTCGCCCTTGGCGCAGAACCCCAGGTCCTCCAACGACACCAGCACGGTGTAGGTGAACGAGTCGTAGATCATTGCCAGGTCGATCTCATCATGGCTGACCCCGGCCATCTCGAATGCCCGCTTGCCGGAGTCGCGCGCGACGAAAGTCGTCAGGTCAGCCATTTGGGAGATCAGCGCATGCGAGTAAGCCTCGCCAATGCCGAGGATCGTCACTGGCGTCGTCTTGCAGTCGCGGGCACGTTCGGCGGTGGTCATCACAACGGCGCCGCCGGCATCGGTGACCAAGCAGCAATCGAGCAAGTTGAAGGGCCACGAGATCATGCGCGAGTTGAGCACGTCGTCGATGGTGATCGGGTCTTTCATGTAGGCCTTCGGGTTGAGCGCGGCCCATTTGCGCGTCGCGACGGCGATCTCGGCCAGCTGCTCCTTCGTCGTGCCGTACTGGTACATGTGGCGCGCCGCCGCCATTGCGTAGGAACCCACCGGGTCCATCAGCCCATACGGCGCTTCGAACTGTCCCAGAACCGAATCCGGAAACGTGTCTGGCCAGAACATGCCAACTCGCGAGCGACCACTCTCACCATGCGTGATGAGCGCAACTTCGCAACGTCCACTCGCCAGCGCCAGAGCAGCGTGGTGCAGATGGATGACAAACGACGAACCGCCCACGTTGGACCCGTCGGCGTACTTCGGGTTGATGCCCAGATATTCGCCCAGCTCCAGCGGGAGTGGGCCGGCGGTAAAGAGCGCATCGACATCATCGTGCGTCAGACCAGCCTCATCGAGCGCATTCTTCGCTGCTTCGGCGTGCAGCATGATCGCCGGCTTGTCCGGCACCTTGCCGATTTGGTCCGATTCCGCCACCCCAACGATGGCGACTTTCCCGGCAAATAGCGACATGCGCGACTGCTCCTTACCAGACGAGCTCGCCGTAGGGTTCGAGCTTGCTACCCCAGTAGTACAGACCCGGTCGCACTTCGACCCAGCCGCCGTGTTGCGCGGCGAGCGCCTCCAGGTCGGGACCGAGGTATTCCAGCTCCAGCCCCTCCATGACGCCGCCGAACGCTTTCGGAACGTACTCGACCAGTTCATCCACCGACAGTGGACGCTCTGAGCGCATGGCCTTGATGATCTTCGGCTGCGACATCAACGCGTAGGCATACCCGAACGAGCCAAAGACGTGCCCGGTGACCCCTGCAGCGGCATCGCTGGCCAGAAAGGCGATCAGTGGCGCGACGTTCTCGGGGTCCTCCGGCGTCCCGACCGCCAGCTCACTGGGCAGCTTGCCAGTGTGCGCTACTGCTTCTCGCGCCTGGGGAATCGAGTCGATCATACGAGTGGAACCAGTCGGCAGGATCGCGTTCGCCGTCACCCCATAGCGCCCCAGCGCTGCTGCACACGACAGGGTCAGGCCGATGACGCCCGCCTTGGCGGCGCCATAGTTCGGTTGGCCAGGCGACCCAAACGCCGAGGTGGACGACATGCTGATCAGCCGCCCACCGGCGCGGGTTTCGCGCCAGTGGATCGACGCCGCCCTGGACGTGTTGAACATGCCCTTCAGGTGGACATCCAGCACCGCTTGCCACTCTTCGGGGGACATATTGAAGACCATACGGTCGCGCAGGATGCCCGCGACATTGACGACGATATCGAGCTTGCCGAAGGCGCTGATCGCCTGGTGCACCATGCCCTCGACCGCTTCGAAATCGGCGACGGAGCTGGTGTTCGCAATCGCCGTGCCGCCCGCCTCGGTAATCTCACGGACAACCGTCGCAGCCGGCCCAGTGTCTCGCCCCTCGCCGTCGAGCGACGCCCCGAGGTCGTTGACCAGCACCTGGGCGCCCTCGGCAGCAAGCAGGCGCGCGATGCCACGGCCAATGCCACGCCCCGCGCCAGTAACGAGCGCGGACTTTCCGTCGAGCATTCCCATTGTCCTACGCTCCCTGTCCCTTGGCGTCGAAGTAACGGGTGCGCGTCCAGACCTCCACACCCGGCCCCAGCGCTACCCACTGGCTTGGGTCCTGCTGCCATACTGCTGTACCGCGTTGCGGCCGGTCTCTGCCAGGCACAACCTGCTGCTCCGGCAGCTCCAAGTGGCTACCGAGCGTTTCACCAAAGATTTCCGCCAGCGCCTTGGGGTCCCAACGCGCCTCAGCCTTGACGGCTGCGGCCGCTTCCCAATGCGAATAGAGCTGTATCTGGGTGCCATGCACCCCAAAGAACTGCCCGTTGATCCCCTGTGCTTCGTCGGTCGCCAGGTAGGCGACCATCGGCGCGACGTTAAAGGGGTCCCCTTCGGTGCCAGCGGCCAGCTCGCTTGGGAGCTTGCCCGTTTCTTCGAGCACCTTTTGGGCACGAGGGGTCGAGTCGATCATGCGCGTTGCCGCGTAGGGGAGGATGGCGTTACTTGTCACCCCATAGCGGTTCATGCTGTTGGCCAGCACCGCCGTCAACCCCAGGATGCCGTACTTGGCAGCGCCATAGTTCGGCTGGCCGGGGCTTCCCCACGCCGATACGCTCGAAAAGTTGATGAAGCGTCCGCTGCGTTGCTGACGGAACACGACTGCGGCGTGCTTGACTGTGTTGAACGAGCCGTTGAGGTGCACCGCGGAGACGGCATCCCACTCCTCTTCGGACATGTTGAAGATCATGCGGTCACGCAGGATACCAGCGACGTTCACCACGATGTCGATGCGCCCGAAGGTGTCAATTGCCTGCTCGACCATCCGCCCGGCAGCGGCATGGTCGGTGATCGATTCGGTGTTCGCCGTCGCCTTACCGCCCGCCGCGGTAATCTCATCGACGACGAGTTGGGCGACCGACGCGTCCTGCCCGTCTCCACCGATACCGGTGCCCAGGTCGTTGACGACGACCGCCGCGCCTTCCCTGGCCATCGTAATCGCCACCGCCCGGCCGATGCCGCGCCCAGAGCCGGTCACCAGCGCAACTTTGCCTTCAAGTCTCCCCACCTGAACCCACCCTTCGTGAATCGGACTACGCTTCAGCCGGCGCCGGGGCCGGTACAATCAAGCAATCCACAACCTTGACCCCCTGCCCGGCGTCGAAGACCACCAGAGGATTGATGTCGATTTCCGCAACATCACCGGCAAGGTCGTAGCACAGCGCGCTGAAACGCACGAGCGTGTCGATCAACGCGGGCACATCCGCCGGGCCAGCGCCGCGTGCGCCGCTCCCTTCCAGCACGGCATACCCCCGCAGGCTTTCGATCATCCCGCGCGCGTCGCGCACAGCCAGCGGCGGCACGCCCAGGGCAATGTCCTTGAGCGTCTCGACGAACACCCCGCCAAGACCAACTGCGACTGCTGGGCCGAAGGTTGGGTCCTGGCTCATCCCCAGGATCATTTCGCGCCCGCGACCAACCATCTCGGCAACCAGCACGCCGTCGATCTGCGCCGTGCTGTTGTAGCGGGCGACATTGTCGAGGATACGC
>QEUZ01000266.1 GCA_003577355.1 Chloroflexota bacterium
CGTCGTTGCCGACGTGCCCGGCGCGCGGGCGGCGGGCATCCGCTCGGTCTGGATGAACCGCGCCCGGCGCACCTGGTCAGACGGCGACCCGCCGGACGCAGTCATCCACTCGCTCCACGACCTGCTGCCTTTGCTCGGTATCGCAGCGGGGCGACGACGATGAGACGTAGCACCCTTTCGCGCCGCCGCTTTGTCCTCGGTAGCCTCGGTTTGGCTGGCGTCGTGCTCGCCGCCTGCGGCGGAGGAGATGACGACACCAGCACACCCGGCACGAGCGGAACCACTGCAACGGCAACCACCGGTGGCGGCAACCAAGCAGGCGCGACGGCAGCTGGCAACCAGCCGACAGCGACTGATACGGCTGGCGCATCAAGCACTGCCCCAACGCAGCCTGCGCTGGAAAACACCCCCACCAACGTACAGCCAGTCGACCTTTCACCGGAGCAATTGCAACAGTTCCGGCCGAACGAGCTTGGCCAGGTGCCGGTGCTCGAATACCACCAGTTCGGCTCGCCGCCGGAACAGTTCGTGCGCACGCCGGACCAGTTCCGCTCCGACCTGCAGTGGCTCTACGACCACAACTTTGTCGTCGTGAAATTGCGCGACTTTCTGGACGATGCAATCGACATCCCTGCCGGCAAGCGCCCGGTCATCCTCACCTTCGATGACTCGCACGTGGAACAGTTCCGGCTCACCCCGTTGGCGAATGGGCAACTGGCGCTCGACCCCAACTGCGCCATTGGCATCCTCGAAACCTTCTTCGCGGCGCACCCGGATTTCGGGCGTGGCGGGGTGTTCGCGATCCTGCCGCACCAGCTCTTCAATTGGCCGAACGCCCAGGACCAGAACGAGCATGGCACGATCAAGGTGAACTTCCTGCTAGACAATGGCTACGAGCTGAGCAACCACAGCTACGACCACGTCAGCCTGGCCGAGCTCTCCACCGACGAGATCATCTACCAGCTGTGCGCCTGGAACGACTGGGTCCACAGCATCCGGCCAGACGCGCAGCTCGATTCGATCACCTTGCCCTACGGGATGTACCCCATCGGTGAGAATGGCCCGGGCGACGACACCCTGTTCCGCGGCTGCGTCTACGAAGGGCGTGAATACAGCTGGCGCTGCGCGCTGCAGATCGGCGCGAACCCGGCCACGCCGCCGATCGCCAACACCTACGACCCCTACGCTGTCGCGCGTATCCAGGCGTTCGACGAAGAGTTGTACAAGTGGTTCGATGTGTTTGAATCGGACCCCGGTATACTCTATGTGAGCGATGGCAACCCGAACACGGTGACCATCCCGAACGACCTGCACCCCTGGCTCGTCGATACCCTCGATGAATCGAAGGTTGGCAGCAGGCGCCTGGTCCGTTATTGATCGGCTGCCTGCCGATTGTTCGAAAGCAGCACATGACCGCTACAACCACCGCCACGCGCAAGATCATCCTGGCCGACGAAATGGGCTACTGCTGGGGAGTGCGTCGCGCCGTTGAGATCATCAGCGAAGCCGGCGACGTGAACGACCCGGTCGCCACGATCGGCGATGTCATCCACAACCCACAGGTCGTCGAGCGCCTGCGCGCGCAAGGGGTCGAGACAGCCGCCAGTATCGAAGAGGCGGCCAGGCGCGGGTTCCGCAGAGTCGCCATCACCGCCCACGGCGCCGGCCCACACATGGCCGCCGAAGCCGCCGCCTTCGGGGTTGAGCTGCTCGACACCACCTGCCCGCTCGTCACAAAAGTCCAGCGCTTGGCCCAGAAGCTGGTGAAGCAGGGCTACAGCGTCGTCGTCTACGGCGATTCCTACCACCCGGAAGTGCGCGGGGTCATCGGTTGGTCCGGCACAACACGCATTTACCCCGCCAAGAAGGTCTCCGACCTGCCATGGAATGCCCCGCGCGGCTCGAAAGACCCCAATGCCAAGACCCCACCACGCAAGGTGGCAATCGTCTCCCAAACCACCAAGAACGTCGATGAGTTCATGCGGTTCGTCGGCGAGCTGACCGCGCTCGTCTCCCCTGAAGGGGGCGAGATCCGCATCTGCAACACGATTTGCGAACCCACCTCGGAACGGCAGAATGCACTGAAAAAGCTGGCTGGCCAGGTTGACCTGATCCTGGCGATCGGTGGACGTAAATCCTCGAACACCGCGCGCCTGGCAGAAGTCGGCAACCTGATGGGCGTGACCAGTTACCATATCGAACGTGCCGAAGAGATCGACGACGCCTGGCTCGACGGCGTTACCAATGTCGGCATCACCGCAGGCGCGTCAACACCGGACGACGTGATCCAGGAAGTCGTCGATTACCTTGTTGCGAGGGGGCTGCAGCCACCGGAAGGAGGGCCGCGCACCTATGACCTCAGCGAAACGCCGGCCTACTGAGCCGCGTCGCCAGCGGAACCTCGCCGATACGCGCCAGTCGGTCGAACGGACGCGCCAGGCGGTGCGTGAGGTGCAGGCTGGCGACGACGCCGAGCTGCACCTCGACCCGGCCAGCGAGCTGTTCTTTGAGTTCGCCGGCCCGCTTTTACTGACCGCGCGCGACCAGCAGGAGTTCAGCACCGCCGCATCGATCGCCGAGTTTGTCTGGATGGCGACGTTCATGGACGCCGCTACCCAGGCACTGATGCTCGAAGAGTTCATCGAGGAAACCGGCCTGCCGGACAACATGATCCCCTGGCTGCTCGATGTCTACGACGAGCTCGCCGCCCGCAAAGCCGTGCTGATCGGCGAGTAGAACCATGCCCTCACGAGGCAGGGAGACACGGTCGTTTCGTCCGTCTTCGCCGAGCCATCAGCAGACAAGGCGCCAGTGTGAGCGACGTCTCCCGGTCATCGCTTCCACCATCTGAGCTCTTGATCGATGCTCCATTCGTCGGTCGGGAGGACGAGCTGCGCGCGCTGCATGCGGCGCTCGACCGGGCACTTGCCGGAGCCGGGCAGCTTGTGCTGCTCGTCGGTGAGCCGGGCATCGGCAAGACCCGCACATCTGAACGACTTGCCTCCAGCGCCAGGGAACGCGGCGCGTTGGTGCTGTGGGGCAGCTGCTACGAGTGGGACGGCGCGCCCGCCTATTGGCCATGGACCCAGGCGCTCCGGACCTGGCTCCACCATGGGGATGCAGAGGTGCGACCGGCGCTCCCTGCCGATGATCTGGCCATTCTGATGCGGGTTATCCCCGAGATTGCGAGCGAGACTTCTGGCATTGCCGCTCCGGCTTCGTTGGATTCCAACGCCCACCTCTTCCGGCTGCTGACCGCGACCGGAGCACTCATTCGGAACGCCGCCACCCACCAGCCGCTCCTGATCGTCCTTGACGACGTACACTGGGCTGATACCCCGTCGCTTCAGCTACTGCGTTTTCTGGCGCAGGAGATTCGAGACGCGCGTGTGCTCATCGTAGCAACCTGCCGCGCGATCGACCGCGGGCGCAGCCACCCACAAGCGATGATCCTGGCCGATCTCGTCCGCGAGCCAAACTGTCGGAAAATCGCCCTGCATGGTTGGAGGCGGGATCAAGTCGTCCAGTTTGTGACGCTCGCAACCGGGCGGGCCCAGCCGCCCGCGCTCATTGACGCGCTCTTCGATGAAACCGACGGTAACCCATTCTTCGTCGGCGAAGTAACACGTTTGCTCGCTGCAGAAGGGCAATTCGGCAGCGTCCCCCCCGATACCGTACGGCGCACTCGCGTGCCGGACGGCGTGCGTGACGCGGTGCGACGCCGGCTCGACCGGTTGTCCCCGTCGTGCACTCACGCGTTGGCTGCCGCGTCGATCATCGGGCGAGACTTCGATGTGCGTCTCCTTGAGCGCACAACCGGAAGTGACGTCATGCAACTCCTTGCCGCGCTCGATGAAGCAGTCAACGCACAGTTCATCGTTCCCGGCAAGATGCCCGACGCATTCCGCTTCAGTCATGCACTCATCCAGGACGCACTCTATGCTGAGCTCCCGAGTGCCGAGCGCGCCCAGGGCCACTTGGCGGTTGGACAGGCGCTCGAATCCCGTGGCGCTGGTCATGAGACAGACTGGGCAATTCTCGCGCGCCACTTCTCTCTTGCTGCGCCATTCAGCGACCAATCCAAAGTCTGCGATTACTCGACCCGCGCTGGCGACGCAGCGATGCTCCAGTTCAACTGGGAAGCGGCAGCGGACCACTATCGAACCGCGCTGACTGCACTCAATCTCAGCGACCCAGGCAACGACGCACACCGGTGCCAGCTCCTCATCTCTCTCGGTGAAGCCTTGAACCGCGCCGGCTCAGGCTCTGGAGATGTGCCGGAGGCGCGCGAACAGTTCGCGCGAGCGTTCGCACTTGCCCAGGCGCTCGGCGACGCAGAGCAAATGGCACGAGCAGCGGTCGGTTACGCTGGCATCAACATCATTGCGGCCTTCGGAGGCCCCAAGCAGTTGGAGTATCTGGAAGCGGCGCTTGCGGCGCTCGGCCCGGAAGACCATCCCCTCCGGTCACGTGTGTTGAGCCGGTTAGCCGTAGACCGCTGGAACCGAGACCCAACAGACCGCCGGGGTCCACGCGCACTTGCCACCCAGGCGATCGAGATGGCTCGGCGGCTCAATGCGCCCATCCTAATCGCCATTGGATTGTGGGCGCGCTACTTCGCCAGCCTGTCACCCGCCTATCTGGAGGAACGAGAAGCAGACGCGGCGGAACTGCTCGCCTATGCCGAGCACACGCAAGACCCAATCATCGCCGCTTGGGCCTACATCTCGCAGGTTGTCTCGTGCATGGATCGTGGCAACCTGGCCGGCGTGGAACAGATGATCGCGGCGATGAGCGAATACAACGAACGCGCGCACGTTCCATACCTCGCGCTGCGAAACGCAGCGTATCAGGCGATGGTCGACACCGCGACTGGCCGGTATTGCGAGGCGGAACGGTACGTCGATCGGGCAGCCGAGCTGTGGCAGAGCAGCTCCCCCAGCCAATACCAGTGTCAGCAATTCCTGTTGTACCGAGATCTCGGTCGCCTCGCCGAGTTCTCAGGGGAACTGCGCGTCCCGAACCACTTGTACCTGTGGCGCTTCGCTGCCCAGGCACACCGTATGGCGCTGGCGCTGGAACGTGGCCAGCTAGACCTGGCGCGCTCCGATTATCAGGCATTGCTCGCTGCAGATATCGTCCGTGAGCCATTCGACAACGAGTGGGGCGGTGTCGTGGCCCGCCTTGCGGAGGCAACTGCAGCCTTCGACGACCCCCAGGGTGCTGCCTTGCTGAGCAACTGGATCGCGCCCTACCATGATCGACTCCTTGCAGGATCGGGCCTAGCGATGTGTCACGGTCCGGCGGCGCTGTACCTCGGCCATTTGGCCGCCGTCCAGCGCGCATGGGATGCAGCAGTTGCGCACTATCGGCACGCGCTGGCGATGAGCGAGCGATTGGGGTTGCGACCGTTCGCCGTCCGCGCGCTCATCGGACTTGCCGAGGTCAGCATGGAGCGCAATGCACCCGGAGACCGAGTGGCCGGCTACGCCTTCGCACTGCGGGCTGTGGCGTTGGCCGAGTCGATCGGGATGGCTGGCCTGCTCCCGCGTGCCGGCGCCCTCTGTGCTGCGCTCGCGCCACTTCAACCAACCGCAACCTCGCGCGCTGGCCTGACCAGCCGCGAGCTCGACGTTCTGCGGCTTGTTGCCGAGGGACTGAGCGATGCCGATGTTGCCCGGCGGCTCTTCCTCAGCCGGCGCACGGTCAATTCCCACCTCACCTCGATCTACGCCAAGCTGGGCGTCTCTTCGCGTACCGCCGCGGCACACTGGGCCGCCGAACAGAAGATCGTCTAGCAGCATGTCCAAACACCGCTCGCGTGCTGCAGGTACGTTGTCTAACGCAGGGGTTCCACGACGCGAATGCCGTAGTTTCACCGATGCGAGCCGTGGCCGCTACCCCCAGACTTACGCCATGCGACACAACAATGCTGGATGTGAGCCAGACGCTCGTCCAGCCACAGGAGGTGTATCATGGCTAGCGCTCCCGCACTTCACCTGGATGAACTGCAAGCCGACCTGCGCGGACGGCTGATAACCCCAAGTTCCCCCGACTACGAAATGGCTCGCAAGGTCTACAATGCGATGATCGACCGGCGACCGGCGGCAATCGCCTGCTGTGCGGATGTCGCCGATGTTATCAGTGCGGTGAACTTCGCCCGCGAACATCAACTGCTGGTTGCCATCCGCAGTGGCGGGCACAACGCGGCCGGCCTGGGGATCTGCGACGGCGGGCTCGTCATCGACCTCTCCGCGCTGCGCGGCATCCGGATCGACC
>QEUZ01000267.1 GCA_003577355.1 Chloroflexota bacterium
ACGCTCGGATCAACGAAGGAAGACCAGCTTCTCGATGGCCTTGGCTTGGAGACATCCAAGCGCTATATGCACCATTACAACTTCCCACCGTTTAGCGTCGGTGAAGTGCGCCGGTTGCGCGGGCCGTCGAGGCGCGACATCGGGCACGGGGCGCTGGCGGAGCGCGCTCTCGTCGCCGTTCTCCCCTCGCAGGAAGAGTTCCCTTACGTCTTGCGGTTGGTATCTGAAGTCGTCAGCTCGAACGGCTCATCATCCATGGGCAGCGTGTGTGGGAGCACCCTGGCGCTCATGGACGCCGGCGTGCCAATCAAGGCGCCGGTCGCAGGTGTTGCGATGGGGCTGGTTACTGATGATGATGGCAGGTTCGCCGTCCTGACCGACATCCAGGGCCTGGAAGATGCGCTGGGCGATATGGATTTCAAGGTTGCCGGCACCAACGACGGGATCACCGCGATCCAGATGGACATCAAGGTCCAAGGGATCACCACCGAGATCATGCGGACTGCCTTGGAGCAGGCGCGCGTTGGGCGTTTGGCGATTCTCGAAAAGATGCGTGAGACGATTGCGGAACCTCGGCATACCCGCTCGACCTACGCTCCGAGCATCGTGCGAATCAAGATCAGCCCCGATCAGATTGGTGCGGTGATTGGTCCAGGCGGCAAGAACATCCGCGCGATCCAGGAAGCATCCGGCACGAAGATCGATATCGAAGAGGATGGCACCGTTTTCATTAGTGGCGTCGGAGCAGATGCGACAAATAAGGCGGTGGATGAGATCCGACGGATCACCTACGTGCCAGCGGTTGGCGATCGGATCGTCGGAACGGTGAAGACGACCATCCCAGCCGGCGCCTTCGTGGAAATCACTCCCGGCAAGGACGCCTTCGTCCATATTTCTCAGTTGGCAGTGTCCCGCCTCGAACAAGTGAGCGACGCTGTCCAACCGGGCGATACGCTTGAGGTGATCATCACCGCGGTGCGACCGGACGGCAAGATCGACGCCTCGCATCGTGCAGTGCTTACCGGTGAAATGCCGCTCCCGCAGCAGCCGCGGTCCGGTGGTGATCGTGGACCCCGCCGCGATTTCGAGCGTGGCCCACGGCGCGACGGTCACTTCGACAACCGCCCGCGCGACAGCCGTCCGCGTAGTGAGGGCTAACGAGCGCGTACTCTCGGGGCCATCCGCTGGGCGGGTGGCCCCTCCGGCTTCATGGCCGAACCAGCAACAGCGACAGCTCTCGTTGCAGCGCAGTGTCATTCGCAGCGCTGATTGCCACCAACAGCGAAACACCGCAACAGCAGGCCAGAATGAACGCCAGAATGCCGAGGACAATCCACAGCGCCGTATTCTGGCGCAACGGCTTCGGTTGCGGGGTGCTTTCAACCCAGCCTGCCTGCGCTGAGACTGCGCCATCTCCTACTTGTACCGGAGGTGCATCGACGCTGGAAAGCGGTTGTTGAGAAGATCCAGTTGCAGCCCCGGCAGGAAGCATCTGATCGGCTGCGGTGGGTACGGCGTTCTCCGCGCTATCTCCAAGGACGTCGGCAACGCCTGCTTCGAAGGCCTGTTCCAGGTCACCTTCGCTCACGAGTCGCGTACCGCACTCGGCGCAAAACCGTGCCGTAGCCCAGTTCGATGCCCCACAGTTCGGGCAAACGACCGGATGTTCCGCCTGGGATGACACACTCATCTCCCAGTAGCCATCCCTTCTACGCGCGGTCCCGAGTCATCGGTGGCGCCATCGTCTTCAGCATCTGTCACCCAATGGGCTACACGCGCGAGAGCGGTGACGCCGATGAGGACACCAAACCAAAGCGTCGCGAAGCGGACCAACAGTGTCGCCGCCCCGGCGACCGATGTGGTCATCCCAGGATCGTCGACGATGAGCAGCAGCAACCCGGCCACACTTGCTTCCGATGCCCCAAGCCCACCCGGTAGCAACGACAATCCCCCAACCCACGCCGAAACTGTAAACACGAATGTCGCCTGGAGCAACAACTCTGCCGAACGCGGTAGATCGAGTCCGACCAGGATCAGGTAGAACGCCACACATTCAAAGAACCACGAGACAACGCCGATGGCAATGCCCATGCCGAGCGGACGTGGGCGCAGCAGTGTCCGCATGTTGGTATAGAGCAGCTCAAGTGACGCCGCTCGCCCCTTCATTGCGCGCATAGAACCAACGCGGTTGAGCAGGCGTACCATTGTCGCGTCGTGCTGGACGACGAGTAACCCCATAGCGATGACGATTGCGCTCGCTACGAGGATCTGCCAACCGTTGCGGAAGGCAATTAGCCCGAAGAAGGCCAGGATCAGCAACCCGATTGCATCGGTTGCGCGCTCTGCCACCAGCACCGGCGCACTGCGAGACATCGGGATACCGGTGCGCGCGCGGAGCAAGTACGACTTCAGCAGTTCACCAACTTTGCCGGGGGTGAGGGCCATGGTCAACCCCGCGGAGAAGATGAGTGCGGAGTCTCGCCGAGTGACCGTATCGACGTCGATGACATGCAGGTAGTAGTGCCACTTTACCCAGCGCAAGAGATAGTTCAGCAGCGTCAAGCCGAAAATCGCCGGAGCGAGTCGCCAGTCGAACGATTCCAGTGCATCGGCCAGCGCTCCAGCGTCGCTGATGATCACGACTGCTACGACGACGAAGATGCCGATGATGCCGCCAATGAACAACCGCCGGCGATGTTGTGCCAGAACGGTCATGCCGTCATGCTCGTCCGCACGTGCATGTACTAACGCGGCCAGTGAGCCGAGCTGGCTCGCCAAGGTGGCACGACCTAGCCCAGCGGTAGGACGGTAGAGCGCGGCTATGCAACCTCAGTGGGTTGATCTGATGATGTGCTCCAGCGCAGTACAGAATTGTTCGACCTCTTCCTCGTCGTTGTAATAGTGCACAGAAGCACGCACCATTTCAGTCAACCCGCGCGCTTCCATGTCGAGGCGGGTTGAGGGTGTGCGTGTGTGGGTGACATGGATGCGGCGCTCCGCGAACGCGTCGCGCAGGTCACCTGCAGCGTGCCCGGCCACGGTAAACGTCACGATGCCACACTTCGTCGAACCCAGGTCGGTAAGGGTCACACCGGGTATCTCCGCCAGGCGGGAGCGCAATCGCGCTGCGAGTAACGACACCCGTTCCCAGATGGCATCAAGCCCCCAATTCAGTGCATAGTCAATGGCGACGCCCAGGCCAACTTTCGCGGCGTAGTTCGTTTCCCAGTTCTCGAAACGACGCGCGTCCTCTCGGATGGTGTAGCTGTCGCGTGCCGTCCATTGTGCGGCGTGCAAGTCGAGCATGATCGGCTCCAGCGTCGGAACGACATCACGACGAACGTACAAAAACCCGGTGCCCCGGGGGCCGCGCAGATACTTGCGCCCTGTCGTCGAGAGCATGTCGCAGCCAATTGCTCTGACATCGATCGGCATTTGACCGACGGATTGACAGGCATCCAGCAGATAGAGCACACCGGCTTCGCGCGCGACGGCGCCGATTTCGGCTGCGGGATTGACCAGCCCGCCGTTCGTGGGCACGTGGGTGATCGCGATGAGCTTCACCCGCTCGTCGAGCATGTCACGCAGCGCGGCGACCGATACTTGCCCGTGCTCATCATTTGGGACCACGTCGATGACCGCGCCGGTACGCTTGGCGACCTGCAAGTACGGGATGTAGTTGGAGGCGTATTCCGCCATCGCCGTCAGGATCCGGTCCCCTGGCTTGAACGCAATGCTGTAAAAGGCCATGTCCCACGCGCGAGTTGCATTTTCGATGATTGCGATTTCGTCGGGGTCCGCGTTGACCAGCGCCGCCGCCGATGTGTAAACGCGTTCCACCTGGTCAGCGTACTCAGCCGCCGTTTCATACCCGCCGAACACGGCCTCGCGCTGCAGATAGGCGATCTGTGCATCCACAACCGAGGTGGGTGGGAGCGATGACCCGGCGTTGTTGAAGTGCAGAACGAGGCCGCTACCCGGTGTTTCACGGCGCGCACGCGCAATATCGATTGCGGTCATGTTGTCCGGCTCATCTCTCTGCGGTGTGTCGCTACGGGCACGGTAAAGCCCGGTCCGATTCTACTCAGGTCCGGGCGAGCGTGGGTGTCTTCGTTACGCGCGAATGGGGAGCGCCTCGGAGCCTCCAGGCTGAAACACCAGTACCGACCCGGGCAGTGCTTCCTGGCGCATAACTCCTAGGATGGCGGCCGGCAGTTGGTCGCGCTCATCGAGATCGCGTGGAAGTTGGAGTACGGCTGCATGGTCGATCCCGCCGGATTCCGTCAGCCGGTGCAACATGCTCAGCGCACCTTCGCGGTTCGTCTCGGGGAGGATCATAATCAACCAGTTATTGCTGCACGAGATGACACGGTCGACTGCGCGCACGACTGCGTCCCACATTGGGGCGCCGGGTCGCTGTCGCAGGACAACGACGGTGACAACGCGCCCGTAGCGCGAGGCGCGGTCGTACTCCCAGGCAAGAGTCTCGCGGAGGTCGTTTTCAAACCAGGGCGCACCAAGCTCGCCCTCAAACGGCCCAAGGCGGCTAAAGCGCGCGCCGATCAACCCAACCCCAACAGCGACCAAGATGATCCCGGTCGATACGACGCCGTGCGGCCAGTGGCCCAGGCCCAGACGGAACAGGTAGATCGCTCCGACCCCGGCAATTGCGCTGAGCAACGGCCAGGCAAGATCGCGTGGGCGCATTGCTTCCCCCCCTGTGGCGCGCTGTCGCGGCGCTCGCCGCACGGCTCCCCCGTGTTTTGACCGATCCGGTACTGCCTGCTACATTGTCCGCCCCGTTCGATGTTCATATCGAGGGGCTGGAGTACTGTTTCAGGGAAGTGCCTGCGTCTATCGTTTGGGAGCGGATCTCCCACCAGGATGAAATGTGAGGGGAAGAAGCCCGTGGCGGAGTTCAATTTCGACCTGTTGAAGCGCATTTGCGAGCTGCCCGGCATTCCGGGGCGTGAGGATGCTGTGCGAGAGCTCGTCGTTGCTGAGATGACCGGGTTAGTCGACGAGGTCAGCGTCGATGCGCTTGGAAATGTCGTCGGGGTCCGCAAAGGGCAAGGCGGACCGCGAGTCATGGTCGCTGCGCACATGGACGAAATCGGGTTCATCGTCAAGCACATCGACGATCGAGGCTTCATCCGCATCCACACGGTCGGCGGCTTCGACCCACGGGTGCTGCCTGCCCAGCGTGTCTTCGTACACGGGTTTGCTGGCGAGACACTCGTTGGCGCACTCGGGATCGCCGCTAAGCCGATTCACTTGCTCGACCCCAGCGACATCAAGCCGCCGAAGATCGATGAGTTGTTCGTCGATGTCGGGCTGCCCGTCGACGACGTGAAGGCCAAGGTCGAGATCGGAGACATGGTCACGCTGGAAGGGCCGGTGCAGCGTATTGGCAACAACGTTTTTGGCAAGTCATTTGACGACAAGATCTGTGTCTTCCAGATGATCGAAGCGTTGCGTGCGCTCCAAGGCCCGACCAACGCCGAAATCATCGCTGTCGCGACGACCCAGGAAGAAGTCGGGCTGCGAGGGGCGCAGACATCGGCGTACCACGTAGAACCAGATATCGCGGTGGCACTGGACATCACCTTGGCGATGGATATCCCAGGCGCGGCTGAACAGGACATGATCACCCGCCTCGGCGGCGGTTGCGCGATCAAGATCATGGACTCGTCGACGATTTCCAATTACAAGCTGGTGCAGCACATGCGCGAGATTGCGAAGGATGCAGGGATCGCGCATCAGATGGAGATCCTGCCGCGTGGAGGCACGGATGCTGGCGCAATGCAGCGCTCACGCGGTGGTGTGCCCGCCGTCACGCTCTCGATCCCGACGCGCTACGTGCATACGGTCAACGAAATGTGCAGCGTTTCGGACATCGAGGCGTCGATTTCGCTGCTGGCGCGATACCTCGAGCGCGCACACGAAGGCAACTATTCCTTCAGTTAGTGCCCCCATTCCGTTTTCGACACGATGCACGCTCGCTGCGAGCGTGCATCGTGTCGTTGGTGACGTGCACGCGTTGGAACTGATCGGCACAGCGGCTATACTCGGTGTACGTACACTTGAGGAGGACGCATGTCGGTCGACGCTGTGCTGACAATTGCCGAGGCGCACCGGCGCTTCATTGACGAAGACCTGCGGCTTTCCCCCCGCACCCGTCGCACCTACGACTACTCGCTGCGTACATTCCTACAGCATATTGCTGAACGACATGGTGTCGACCCAGCATCCGCCCC
>QEUZ01000268.1 GCA_003577355.1 Chloroflexota bacterium
TGGCTCGCGTCTGCTGCGTAAAGGCGCTGTGCTCGACGAAGCCGCCTTGGCGCGTTGGGGTGATATTGCCCCGGGCGTTGTGCACCTGCTGGAGCTTGCTCCCGATGACGTTCACGAGGACCCGGCTGGTCTGCGAGTTGCGATCGCTGTTGCCGGAGATGGTATTCGGATCAAGGGTCCGATCCAGAGTCGCTACAACCTGGTCAGTGAGCGCAAGGGGCTACTGCGCGTCAATATCGAGCTTGTCCACCGCTGCAACTCGGTCGATGGCGTGACCCTGTTCACGCTGCTCGACCGCCAACCGGTGCTGCCTGGCAAGATCGTGGCAGGCGTCAAGGTGACGCCGATCGCCGTGCCGGAAGCGAATCTCGTCGCAGTAGAAAACATCGTCAGAGACGCGGGCGCGTTTCCACTCGCGGTACATCCATTTCTCCCAAAGCGCGTGTCCGTCGTCGCGACAGAGGGATTGAACGAACGCATGCGCGCGCGCTTCCGCGAAGTTGTCGAGCGTAAGATCCGCTGGTACGGCTCGGAGCTGCTCGATCTGCGCTTTGTCGAATCCGAGCCAGGCGCCGTCGCGACGGCGCTGCAGGATTTCATTGACGCGGGGAGTGACATCCTCATGGCAGCCGGTGGCAACACCCTTGACCCGCTCGACCCGATCATCGTGGCACTCGCTGAAATTGGTGGAGAGATGGTGCACTTCGGCGCGCCGTCGCATCCCGGCAGCATGTTCTGGCTGGCCAAGATCGGCGAGCGACCGGTCGTGAACCTCGCGTCGTGCTCGATGTACTCGCGGGCGACCGTGGCGGACTTGATCCTGCCGCTGGTGATGACCGGACAGCGCGTGACCTCCGCCGATATCATCAATCTCGGATACGGTGGGCTGCTGGAGCGCGAAATGGCGTTCCGCTTTCCCAACTACGAGGCGGAACTCAGCCACGACGAGGACGAAGACGAGGGGTAGGCTCGGCGCATGCTACGATCTGCCAATAACCCAGAGGGCAGGTGAGAGGGAACCAATATGGCAAACGATAACCCACTGCGGGTCGTTACTGGGGGCACACTCGTTACATCCGATGGGCCGATCCGCGCCGACTTGGTGATTCGCGGTGATCGGATTGCGGCGATAACTAGCTCGGCTGCGGATATTGCGGACGCCGAGCGGATCGACGCAACGGGCCTCATCGTCGTCCCAGGCGGGGTCGACGCTCACACCCACTTCCGCGAGCCTGACCCCAACATGGTTGAGGGCTTTAAGACTGGCTCAATGGCAGCACTGGCGGGGGGCGTGACCAGCGTCGTCGAGATGCCGCAGGCAAGCCCGACATCCAGCACTGGCGCGCACATTCGCGAGAAGCGCGCCGCACTGGAGCGCGCATCGCTGGTGGATGTGGCACTGTGGGGCGGTATTGTCGGGCAGCCTCCGGAACAGATCCAGGAGATGATCGACGAGGGGATCGTCGCACTCAAAGCGTTCATGCCCAACTCCAGCCCAGGCTTCCCGGCGGCCGACGACCAAGTGCTGCTCGACACCTTCCGGTTTTTGGCTGAGCATGACCCGGACCTGCCGTTTGGCCTGCATTGCGAAAACGACGCCTTGCTCACCGCAGGCATCGCGCGCCTGCAAGCGGCGGGGCGCAAGGACCCGCTGGCACACGCCGAAAGCCGGCCGCCTCTGGTCGAAGTAGAAGCGATCCACCGCGCGATCTTCTTCGCTGAGCTCACTGGCGCGCGGCTCTATGTCTGCCACGTTGCTGCAGCGGACGGGTTGCAACTGGTGAAGGACGCACAGGCGCGTGGTGTACGGGTGCAGGCGGAAACCTGCCCGCAATACCTCTCACTCGACCACAGTGACCTTGTGAAGCACGGGCCGTTTGCGCGTTGCGCCCCAGCCTTCCGCGACCGCGCCGAGGTCGAACGCATTTGGCAGTACGTCGCCGATGGTACGGTCGATGTTGTCTCGTCCGACCATTGCGGGTACACGGTGGAATCCAAGCGGGCGGGGCTTGACGACATCTGGAAGGCCCCGTTGGGCTGCTCTGGCGTGCAGACGATGTACCCAGCCCTGTTCGATGAGGTCGTCAACCGGCGTGGCCTGGGGCTGCAACGGTTTGTCGAGCTTTCAGCGACGAACCCAGCAAAGGTGTTCTCACTCTACCCGCGTAAGGGTGTGATTCAAGTTGGCTCGGACGCCGACCTGGCATTTTACGCACCGAACGCCTCCTGGGAAGTCCGTGGAGCCGACATGTTGCACCGCAACAAATGGACGCCGTTCGAGGGCAAGACGATCGGCGCATCAGTTGTGCGGACGATGCTGCGTGGGCGCGTTGCCTTCGACCGGTCCGCCGGTGGTGTGCTTGGGTCGCCGGGGGACGGGCGATTCCTGCGCCGTGGCTACGGGACGGAAGGGGCCGGAGCCTGATGCCTGTCACACTCGTCAATGGGACGCTCTACGACGGCAGCGGCGCTCCCGGCAGGCGCGGCAACCTGATCATCGATGGCGACCGGATCGCTGCATTAGGCGATGTCGCGCCACTTGGGGAACGCATCGACGTCAGCGGACAGGCAGTCTCGCCAGGGTTCATCGATACGCACAGCCATTGCGATCTGGTGTGCATGTCTGACCGGCAACTCGCTCCGAAGTTACGCCAAGGGATCACGACTGACCTGTTGGGGCAGGATGGCCTGTCGGAAGCGCCGATTAAGGCGGAAGATGTCGACCGCTGGCGCACGCACCTTTCGGGCCTCAACGACGACCCGTCCCTCGACTGGACGTGGCGTGACTTTGGCTCGTACTTTGCGCGCATCTCCGGGGCCGCGCTGAACATGGCCGCGATGGTCGGGCACGGCACCGTGCGCTTGCATGTTATGGGCATGGACAATC
The DNA here is from genome assembly GCA_003577355.1 of Chloroflexota bacterium. Classification (GTDB taxonomy): domain Bacteria; phylum Chloroflexota; class Chloroflexia; order Thermomicrobiales; family CFX8; genus CFX8. The sequence goes on from QEUZ01000268.1 coordinate 2,888, forward strand.
GCCCGCCGACGCCAGCTGAATTGACGGCGATGCAGGCGTTGGTCGATGACGCAATGACGAGCGGCGCCTGTGGGTTCTCGACAGGGTTGATCTACTCGCCATGCGTGTATTCCGACACTGAGGAGCTGATCGCGCTAGGACATGTCGCGCGGCGCAACGACTCGTTCATGGTCTATCACATGCGCTACGAGGGGGCGCGAGTGCTTGATGGCATGGCGGAGGTCTTCCGCATCGCGCGCGAGAGCGGCGCCGCGTGCCATATCTCGCACTTTAAGGCGCGGGGGAAACAAGCCTGGGGCAAGTCGAGCGCGATGGTAGAGGCGGTCGATGCGGCGCGGGCTGCCGGGCTGGATATCACCGCCGACCAGTATCCGTACACCGCAGGGTCAACAATGCTTGGGGCGCTGCTGCCGCCGTGGTGCCATGCGCGCGGCATCGATGGGCTGAACGCCTACCTGCGCGACGCTACGGTCGAACAGCGCATCCGCAGCGAGATCGAAAATGGACGCAGCGACTGGGAATCGAGCATCGCAGCCAGCTCGTGGGATTCGATCATGATTTCCGGCGTGCGGAGTGAGGCGAACCGCTGGACGATTGGGAAGCGCATTCCTGAGATCGCCCGCGGCTGGGGGCTGGACAACTACCAAACGATGGTGCGCCTGCTGCTTGAGGAGAACCACGCTGTCTCAATGATCCTCTTCATGATGGATGAAGCGGATGTGCGCCGGTTGCTGGTGCAACCGTGGCTGATGCACTGCACCGATGGCTTGATGGGTGGTGAGCCACACCCGCGTACCTATGGCACGTACCCGCGCATCCTTGGCCACTACGTGCGGGACGAAGGGCTCATGTCATTGCCGGAAGCGATCCGCAAGATGACGAGCCTGCCCGCCTGGCGCTTGGGCTTGCGCGATCGAGGGGTGTTGCGCGAAGGAGCCTTCGCGGATATCACGGTGTTCAATCCGGATACCGTTATCGACCGATCGACCTATTCGCATCCGCGCGCGTTCCCAGAGGGGATCGAGCACGTCTTCGTGAACGGCGTAGCGGCTGTGCGCAATGGGCGGGAAACAGGCAACCTGGCCGGGCGTGCCTTGCGACGCGAGATCGGAGCGCCGGGTTCTGCCCGCTAGCGGCTCAGCACGCTTTCCAAAGATACTGGACCACGCTGGCGGGGTCGACCGGGCCGTCGAGGGGATGGACTACGACGTAGCCATCCACGCTCACGCGCTCGAAGCGCACCCCTCGTTCGGTCAATGCACGTTCCAAGGGGGTCATTTCCGCGCTGGAAATGAGGACAAAGGCGGGGTCGTCGTCGGCAAACACGCGGGCGGAGTTCGCGCCGAGCCGGTCGATGCCATTGCAGACGCGCAGGTCCACCCAATCGGTTGCGGCGATGCGTTCGTCGCTGTCGAACATCAATGGTTTGCCGGCCCAGTGGTTGATCCAGACAGCATCGACATCAAGCGCATCCAGCGCGCGGATCAGCGCTTTGTTCTCTCTCGGAAGCTCGCGGAAGTATGGCGACTGGAACACGGCATCGCCCGGCGCGCTAGCCCAGGCAACCGCAGTCGCCCCGAGCAGGAGCGCAACCCCGCCTACCGCAACGCTGCGACCATGACTACCCCGGTTCCACACGTCCCGCGCGGCGCCAGCGAATGCCAACGGCAGGAAGGAGCCGAGCGGGGCAAGGTACCGGCCCGTGGCGTCGAGCGTGGGGTAGAGCAGGGCGTACACGCTGAAGCGGCTCATCACGTAGGTGGCGACGACGGCGAGTCCGAAGAGCGCGACGATAGCTTCGGGAGTCGCGTCCTGTGGCCGGGCACGAAGCCAGGCGAGTGGAGCGAGACGCACTCGCCAGGCGAGGTAGACAAGGGCCGCTGCCGATGGAACGCCAATAGCCAGTTGCAGCAGCGTCGGAGTGGGGCCCCAGGGCACGGCAACACCAATGATGCGCGGGAGAACAGTATCGAGCATGTGGCGAGCCACGGCCAGGAAATCGCGCTGGGCGGTATCGGAGCTGCTCCCGAGCAGGTAGTCGAAGGTCGTGTAGTCGTGTCTGCGAGCGAACTGAAACACCGGCGCTGCGCCGACGACGAACCCCGCCAGCGCCAACGGCGTACCTGGAACGAGTGAGTAACGCGGCCAGCGCACAAGCAGTGTAAGCCCGGCAGGAGCGACAAACACCGCAATCGCCGCGTGCAGCCAGAAGCCGAACCCGGCGATGAGCCCCAACGCCAGGAAACGCAGCCAGAAACGAGGCGGTGGCTGTGGCCTCCAGACGCTGTCGACGGCGATCAACAGGATGATATTGCCGAGGGCCATCACATCGATCAGCGGGTACGAGAGCCGAAGGGTGGCTGACAAGAGATAGACCGACGGCAGTGCCGCGAAGGCGCCCGCGACCAGCGCCGCCTTGGGGCCGTAGATGCGCCTGGCGAGAAGTAGCATCGACAACACGAACGCCAGCGAGGAGATCAGCGGCACGGCCTTCGCCGCGGGCCGAGAGACGCCTGCGACGTAAAAGACCAGCGCGCTCAAGTACGCCTGCCAGGCGCCCATGTAGGCTTGGCCAGGAAAGAATATCGGGCGCTCGTGTTGCAACTGGATATGCCGGCCGACGATAGCCATGGTGGCCTCGTCGCCGTCCATCATCCAGTTCGCCTTGATCAGCATCGCGATACGGAGGAGCAACGCCAGCAGGACGATGCCCCCCGATGCCAACCACCACCAGTGCGCGCGACAGAATGTGCGTAGAGCGGTCAACGCTGCTGTTCTGGCGGTGATACGTACCCAAAGGCGATATCACGCTCAACCGCTGCGGGATCGCGCTCCTCAGGCGGACCATAACCGGCGCCGCCTGGGACGTGCGTCGTAAAGCGGTCGTCGTCGGACCGCAGCACGATTTCGCCATGGGTGAAGCGGCCATCGGGTGCAAGGTCCTGCCCGTTGAGGAGCAGGCGGTTGCGCTTGCTGGGCTGCCCGCCAAAAATGCCCGGTGCTGGGTAGCGGATGCGGTCGGGGACGACGAAGATCGAAACGGGCAGGGAGTGGTCGGGTGAGCGGCGCAGGGTCATGCGTTTGCCCAGAGACCCCCGCCAGCGGCCCGGTCCGCCCGAATCGGTCTCTAGCACGTTCTCTTCAACAAGGAATGGCACCCTGCTCTCGAAGATTTCGATCGGCACGTTGCCGGCGCTGGAAGGGAAGCAATTTCGCGTGACGCCATCATGGCCAAAGCCAGCTCCGCGCCCGCCTCCACTGAAGATATGTGCGCTGCGTGGGCTACCGTCCGCATCGCGCGCGTAGCAACGCAGCGAGTACATCAACCCGTTTCCAGCTTGGACGCGCTCCGGCAGGGCGT
>QEUZ01000269.1 GCA_003577355.1 Chloroflexota bacterium
AAGCTCTGGCTGTTGACGGTGGTTCAGATCATCCTCGCGGCACTGATCCTACGCGCCCGAACCCTGCCAATGCGCCCCGGCGCTGGGAGGATTGGCAGCTTTGGGCGCAAGGTGTACCGTGCACTGCATGTCGTGCCATGGGGAGCTCGTGACTTTGCCTGGCTGGCGGCACTCAGCTTCGTGCTGGTCCTCGGCTTCGGCGTTGCCCTGCCAGCCATCAATAGTGCGAGCTTCACCGGCCCAGAGCACCGTGGGGCTGTAACGGCGTTGAGCGTCAGCTCAGACGGTGACCTGCTGGCATCAGCCAGCGATGACGGTACGGTGAAGCTGTGGGCAATTGTCGATGGACGGCTTGAGGAACAGGCGACGTTTAACCGGTCGGATGCGCGCCTGCAAGCGAGCTCCGTCGTCTTTCTTGGTGACCGGCCACGCGTCGCCGCTGGCTACGATGATGGACTCATCATTCTTTGGGACGTACACAGTCCTGGGGACGGCAGCCGATTGGAAATCTCGACGCGCCGCGTGCTGCAACTGGTCTTCTCGACAGTCGTCAACCGGCTTGCATGGGTCGACGTAGCGGGCAATGTGCATCTGTGGGACCCGGACAGTAAGTCGCTGACCACTCGGGAGGGTCCGGCGGATCCGGCTAACGCACCTGAGCGCGTGCTGCGCATCGCGTTCTCATCCGATGGTGCTACGCTCGCCCTCGGGCTGACCAATGGCACGCTCCTGCTCTGGAACTGGGTCGAGCCTTCGACCGTGGCGGTTGGCGGATCGGCCGGCGCCATTACCGGCCTCGCCTGGTCTCCGGATGGGGAGGTCATCGCCACCGGTCTCAGCGAGGGGCTGGTCGCACTCTGGGATCCTCGCCAGGTGCGTCCACCGCGTACGCTGCAGGCTCACGGCCTCGCACCGGTCCACGTCGTGTCATTTGCTCCGGTGGGTGGCTCAGCTTGCGCTGACCTCGTCAGCGGAGGAGCAGACGCGCGGCTGGCGCGCTGGCGTCTTGGTGAGCAGTTGCGCGAACTGACCACAGTCGGGGCTGGGGCAGGAGTGCTCGCAGTGACGTTTACGCCTGACGGGCGACTGCTCCTTGCAGGTAGTGCCGACGGGCGGATACATCGCTGGACGTGCGGCTGAATGTGCGGAGGAACCGGATGACGATCGTTCGTACGCTGATGCTCATCATAATGGCCTGCTTGATCGTCACTGGGTGTGGCACCGACGGTGGTTCGGCCGGCAGACTGGACAATGAACCGATCGTGACGGCGACGGTTGAGATGCCAACGGCGACGGCGACGGCGACTGCGACCGCAACCGCAACCATGACAACTGAGATACCAACCGCAACCGCGACCGTGGCTGCTACTGCCGTTGTACCAACTGCGACGGCTGAGATACCAACTGCGACTGTATCCAACTCGTGTCGCCGGGTTGATGTTGCGTCTGGTAGCGAGCTGCCGCCACACACTGTCATCCTGGGGGATGTTGTCGTCAACAATGTGCGGATGTTCGACAGCGATGAGACGACGGGCTTGATCGTCGTCATCAACGAGAGTGCGGTCGTCGATATCCCGTTCGGTGCGACCGTGAAGGTGTGTCCAGACGCGGACGCTGCACAGCGCGTCGCACAGCAAGAAAAGCAGGCGATGGAGATCGGCGGATGTGAGAACAATCATGGATGTCGACGTGTCGATGTCGTTGCCTATCCGGGACCAGGACAGCAGTAATGACACCTGGTCGCGCTGTATGGCAGATTGACGGGCATGTCGTCGCAAAGGGAAGCTACCGTTGATGCGCTATCGAGGCACGACGATCGCGACACTCCTGATCTTCGCCCTGCTGGCGGGCTGTGGAACTGGGGAGGATGACGCCGGTTCGCTCAGCGATGAGACGACTGCGACTTCCGGTTCCGGCGCAACTGCCAGTTCGCCAACCAGCAGCGTGGACGCATCTGCAACCATCAGCGAGCCAGGGACTGAAACGCCCGTGCCGCCAGTAGAGGTCACGTCGGCAACAGATAGTGCTACCGCCGAGCCGCCAGCGAACGCATCGTCAGTTATCGGGCCGCTCCCCGCGCCGCCCGTTTTCGTCACGCGGGTGGCAACTGGAACCTACGTCGCGCAGGACATCCCGTTAAACCTGGCCCCAGGACAGGTGGCAGTTGGGCAAGGGGTTGGCTTCCAAGAGTACAATCAGAACTGTGCAGCCTTCCTCATCACTGGTCCGTGGCAAGGCACAGTCCATCTACTGGACGGTGAACTGCTCATCTTCACGGAAGTACACGATGCCCAGCAGGCCGAAGCGCTCCTGCAGGTGCAGATCACTTCGCTCGAGAACCACCCGGACTGTCGGGGTGTCAAACACCTCGCGAGGCTGCCGTGAACTCGCAGAGGGAGACACGGATTTGAGGGGGGAGAAGGCCGGTCTATCAGCAGCGGAACACAATGGCTGTGGTGCTCATTCTGGTGGCATGAGGCACCGGTGCGGATGATGCTCCAGGTCAGCTTGGGGTAGAGACGGCTGTAACTGAACGTGTTCCAACGGCAATGCTGCCGGCTACGGAACCTGCAGTCGGGTCCGAGGTGCGTGGTTCTTCACGCGCGGAGGGTGCCGCGCCGCAGACAACTGCCAGCCAAAACGTGAGCGAAACAGTCACGGTCCCAGGCAGTGCCGAGCGCGGTGTCTCATTCGTCACCAGCACGTGGCGTGTCACCGTGGTAGGCAGCGCTTACTTTCCCTGGCCCGACGACAGTGGCGATAGGCAGCAGTGGCGCACTGTGCTTTACACCAACATCGACCGGCCAATCAAATGGAGTGACGAACGGATTACCGGCATCACAGAGTCGGCCAACCCTGACGCTGTGGTTGGAGTCTGGGACGATGATACGCTACGATCGGACACTGCCAGTGCATCTACATTCGGCTAAGGGAGTACGGTGACCCTCCAACTTCGGGAAGGTCAGACGCTATTGCTGGCTCCAATCGACGAGCAGGACGCCTATACGTTCCCAACACTCAATCGTGGTGAAGTTGTCGTGGACATCCGGCTGGAGAGATAAGTGGCAGGAAGTGAACGATCCACTAATACATTTCATGATCGCACACGCGCACTCGAACGCACCAGATATGACATGGCACGTAACAGGGCAATCGCATCTAATTTGCGGGGGATCTCAGCGCTTGGCGCCCCACTTGGGGCCACAATCTGCACCGCGCGCGCCGCCGGCTCCCCACCATCCGCAGCTGGTCAGCGCCGATAGGCCGGGGAACCTGCCAAAGTGGGGCGCATGGCGCAGAATTGCCGAGGTTTGGACGCCCATGTGGGGCGATGCGACCCAATTTAGATGCAATCGCCCTGTGGCACGTAACTGCTCACAGATAGGGTGATGGGGTTTAGACTGCGCGGCATGGACCTGTTGACGCTCAGTCACGCCGACCTTGTCGCGTTGGTGCTCCAGCAGCAGGCGCTCATCGCCCAGCTGGAAGCCACTGTGGCTGCCCAGGCTGCGACGATCGCTCGCGCATCCGCGAGTTGGAGGGCGGCAGCGGGACGCCCAGGGGCATGCCCGGCCACAAGCCGGAGCAGTCCACACCAGCCGAGCGCCGTCCCCGCAGCAAGCGCACGACCAACGCGGCCCGTCCACGCAGCGAGCCGACCGCACGGGTCCTGCATGCCGTGGAGCAGTGCCCGACCTGTGGGATCGCGCTCGCTGGCGGGTCGGTCAAGCGCAACCGCGAAGTCATCGAGGTCACACCTGCGCCGGTCACGATCACCGAGCATGTCGATCTGGAACGCTGCTGTCCCGGCTGCGGGAAGCGCTGGACACCCACAGTCGACCTCACCGGGCAGGTGGTGGGCCAGTCGCGGCTCGGGGTGGGGTTGGTGAGCCTGATCGCGACGATGCGCAGTGCTTGGCGGCTGCCGGTCCGCACCATCCAGCAAGCATTGGCCAGTCTGCATGGGGTGCGGCTGAGTAGCGGTGCGATCCACGGGGCACTCGGGCAAGTGGCACGTGCCGGGCAGGCCGAGGTGGCGGCCATGCTGGCGGCCATCCGGGCCAGTCCGGTCGTGCATGCCGATGAGACCGGCTGGCGCGAGGACGGCCGCAACTGCTTCCTGTGGAGCTTCTCGACCCCGACCCACTGCTACGTGACGGCCGGGAGTCGCGCCAAGGGCATGGTCGACACGGTGTTGGGAGCGGACTGCACCGGGGTGTTGGTCAGTGACTTCTCTGCCGCCTACGACCATTACGATGGTTGGCAACAAAAATGTTGGGTGCACCTGCTGCGCGACATCCATGCGCTCGTGCGGGCCAACCCGGCCGACGAGCGGCTGGCGCACTGGGCGGACGGGGTGCACGGCGTCTACGTCGCTGCGCTGGCGCAGGCGGCGGCGCTGACCGAGCGAGGAGCCACTGACGACGAGCGCCGGGCAGCACGCCAGGCATGTGAGGCAGAACTGTGGGCACTGTGCGCACCGTTCGCCAGCGATGCGACGGCGCCGCAGGGGACGCTCTGTCGGCGGGTTGACAAGTACCGACATGCGCTGTTCACCTTCGTGCGCCAGGCGGGAGTACCGGCCGACAACAACGCCGCGGAGCGCAGCGTGCGCCATGAGGTGATCAGTCGCAAGGCATGTCCTGAACGGAGTGAACGGATCAGTGGCGGGACGTGCTCGGCAGGCGGCACCCAGATCCGCACGACGCGTGCCATGCATTCCTCGCTTCCCCTCAATGCTGAACAGTTGCGAGGAGCACTACTTAGGGTAACGGCCGACGCGGGCCACCCTGGCGCGTCGGCCGTGGGCGAATACTCGTCACGCAGCCGCCGCGCCTCCGAGCCGGTACACGTGGCGCCGGTGCTGAACGGCAGGGTCAGCGCTTCTTCTTCGGCTTGCGCTTTTCGGCGGTCGGGCGTTCGGAGCGTGGCTTGGGCGGTGGCTTGCTCTGGCCGGAGCCGTGGCCACCGCGGGCCGCCTGCTCCGCCTGGCGTGCTTTTTTCGATGGCGGGCCGGAGCGCAGTGGTTGCAGCTCGCCGCCGCTCTGCATTAGCTTGCCGAGGTCTGGCATGCCGCCGCCCAGCATGCCCGGGGGCAGGCCTCCCATCGCGCTGGGGTCAATGCCGCCGGCTTGCATCTGCTTCATCAAGTCGCGCATCTGGCCGATCTGGCCCAGCTGGCCGGGCATGCGGCTCATCACGCCGCGCCGGCCGCCCTTCTTGCCCGGTACCGCGCCGGTCATCTCGGCGATCTGGCTCATCATCTTCTGCATCTCGCGGAACTGCTTGAGCAGGCCGGTCACGTCCTCTTGCTCTACTCCGCTGCCTTTGGCGATGCGCGCTCGCCGGCTGTGGCGGATGATGTCTGGGTTGCGGCGCTCCTGCGGGGTCATCGAGCGGATGATCGCTTCGATGTGCTTGTAATCGTCGTCGCTCACCTGCACGTTCTGCTGGCGCAGGGCCGAGCCGACGCCGGGGATCATGTCCAGCAGTTGCGTTAGCGGCCCCATGCGCTTCAGCTGCTGCAGCTGGTTCAGGAAGTCGTCCAGCCCGAACTGCCCCTCCAGCATGCGCTCTTCCAGCACGCGCCGTTCTTCTTCGCTGGTTTCCTGCTGGGCCTTTTCGATGAGCGACAAGACATCGCCCATGCCGAGGATGCGCGAGGCCAGACGCTCCGGGTAAAACGGCTCCAGCGCGTCCATGCGCTCGCCGGTGCCGATGAACTTGATCGGGATGCCGGTGACGGAACGGATCGAGAGTGCGGCGCCGCCACGCGCATCGCCATCCATCTTGGTCAGGATCAAGCCGCTGACGTTCAGGCGGGTGGCGAACTCCTGGGAAACGTTCACCGCTTCCTGGCCGGTCATCGCGTCGGCGACCAGCAGGATCTCGGTCGGCTTGATCTCCCGTTCCAGCTCCTCCAGCTCGGCCATCATGCGTTCGTCGATCTGCAAGCGGCCAGCGGTGTCCACCAAAATCGGGTTCTGGCCCTTGTCGCGGGCCTGGCGCAGGGCGTTGCGGACGATCGTCAGCGGCTTCTGGTCCGGCCCTTCGCTGTAGACTGGTACGTTGATCTGCCGCCCCAGCGTTTCGAGCTGGGCGATCGCGGCGGGGCGGTAGACATCGGCAGCCACCATGACTGGGTTGCGACCAGACTTCTTCAAGTGGTTGGCGAGCTTGGCAATGTGCGTTGTCTTACCGGAGCCCTGCAAGCCGACCAGCATGATGA
>QEUZ01000270.1 GCA_003577355.1 Chloroflexota bacterium
TTCGACACGATCTGTTTGGTCGATCACTTCATGCCCGTGCGCGGGTCGCTCGACGAGCCATTCCTGGAAGGCTGGACGTTACTTGCGGCACTCGGGGCGCTCGTCCCACGGGTGCGCGTTGCGATCATCGTTTCCGGCAATACCTATCGCAACCCCGCGTTGCTTGCGAAACAGGCAGCCACAGTCGACCACATCACCGGTGGCCGCCTCGACCTGGGAATCGGTGCGGGCTGGGTTGAGCACGAGCACATCGCCTACGGGTTCCGTTTTCCAACACCCGGCGAGCGCGTCGATATGCTCCGCGAGGCATGTATCGTCATCCGTTCCCTGATGGCCGGTGGTCGCGCAAACTTCACCGGCCAGCACTACCAGCTGGTTGATGCGCCGTTCCAGCCGCCACCGGTGCAACCCGGCGGCATTCCGCTGATGGTGGCCGGCGAGGGCGACCGCATGCTCAAGCTCACCGCCGAATTTGCCGATATCTGGAACCTGAACAACTCGCCGGAGCGCTTCGCCGAACGCGGTGCGCGCCTCAACCACTACTGCGCTATCGTCGGCCGCGACCCGGAGTCGATCCGCTGGAGCGCATTTTCATTCCCCTTAGTCGTCGACCGCGACGCGTTCGGGAGCGTCGAAAACTTTCGGTACTTGGCTCTACGCTACATTGCCGCAGGCGCCGATGAGATCCAATTCCGTTTCCCTGAAGACGAGCGCGGCGTCGAAACGCTGCACGCTGTCCCATCCGTGTTCGATGAACTGCGCGCCGCCCATGCCGAGCGCACTATGCGACCTGGGTTGTAGCGTAGCCGCACGCCACAGCTACTTCACGTCCCGCACCGTCGGTGCTACGATCAGCCTCCGCGGATGAGGAATCGCATGGAGGAGGGACGAACAGATGCCCGAACGCGCAACGTTGACGGTGGAACGCAACGTACCCGCAACAATGTCGGACGGGACAGTGCTCTACGCCGATGTCTATCGGCCAGCGGGGCCTGGTCCGTATCCAGTCGCGCTGCAACGCACCCCATACGATAAGGCCCTCAGCGGGGTGCACCCGTGGGTAGTGCGCGCCGCGACTGCCGGCTATGCCGTCGTCATTCAGGACGTGCGCGGCCGCTATGAGTCCGAGGGCACGTTCGAGACGTTCGTCAACGAACGCAAGGACGGGTTCGATACCCTTGAGTGGCTCGCCTCCGAACCGTGGTCCGACGGCAATGTTGGCATGTTCGGCGGCTCCTATGTTGGCCTGACCCAGTGGCAAGCCGCGCTCAACAACCACCCGGCCCTGAAGGCAATCGTCCCGGTCGTCACTGCCTCCAACTACCACGCCGGATGGACCTACCAGGGAGGCGCGTTCGAATTGCAGTTCAACGTGTCGTGGATCCTCACCGCGCTTGCACTCAATACGGCGATGCGCGCAAACCCTGGTGGACTTTCATCAGCAGCCGCCCAGGCCATCATCGACGACCATGATGCGATGAAGCAGGCCTTCGAGCGTTTGCCGCTCACCTCTGCCGGAACATCGTTCGAGAACTATGCGACCTATTACGACGACTGGGTAAACCACCCAAGTTACGATGAGTTCTGGAAAGCCCTCGACGTGCGGCAAGGGTATGAAAACATGCAGGTCGCCGCGCTCAACATCGGCGGCTGGCACGATATCTTCCTCAGTGGCACGATCGAGAACTTCACCGGCATGCGCGCCAGCTCTCCAGCGGCCGCCAACCAGCGCTTGCTGCTCGGCCCGTGGAACCACGGCGGGATGCGCGCCGGCAACCCAATTGGCGACTGGAACTTCGGCATGCGGTCAACCGGCGCGTACATTGATGAGGGCAACATACACCTGCGCTGGTATGACCGCTTCTTGCGCGGGCTGGAAAACGGGGTAGACGACGAGCCGCGGGTACGCCTGTGGGTCATGGGCGCAGATTACTGGCGCACCGAGAACGAGTGGCCGCTCGCTCGGACCGACTGGCAGAACTGGTACTTCCACTCTCAAGGCAAGGCGAATTCCCTGAACGGTGACGGTGTGCTTAGCCGCGACGAGCCGGGAGATGAACCGCCCGATTCGTTCGTCTACAACCCGCGCAACCCTGTCCCGACCGCAGGCGGCGGGTTGTGCTGCAACTCGGTGTTCGCATTCGGCGGCCCGCAGGACCAGCGCGCCGTTGAATCCCGCGAAGATGTGCTGGTCTACTCAACCCCGGTGCTGCAGGAAGCCATCGAGGTAACTGGGCCAGTCAAAGTGGTATTGCACGCCAGTTCCAGCGCGCCGGACACCGACTTCACTGCGAAGCTGGTCGATGTACACCCGTGCGGATACGCCCGCATCCTCACCGATGGCATCATCCGCGCGCGCTACCGTAACTCAATGAGCGAACCCTCGCTGATCACCCCGGGAGAGATCGTCACCTACGAAATCGACCTGTGGTCAACGAGCAACTCGTTCGAACCTGGGCACCAGATTCGGGTTGAGATCTCCAGCAGCAATTTCCCGCGCTTCGACCGTAACCCGAACACTGGGGAACTGCCGGGTCGCTCGACCACAATGGTGAGCGCGTTACAGACCGTGCATCACTCGGCGACCTATGCTTCACACATTGTTCTGCCGGTGATACCGGCCGAGTAGCCCCGCTACGCGCAGAGGAAGGACCAACCAGGCGTGACCGAGTTGTGGATGCGCGACCTTGCCCCCGATCTCCTGCTGGTCAACGGCTCGGTCACGACGATGGACCCCACACAGCCGAGTGCAGAGGCGATTGCCATCAAGGACGGCCGCATCCTGGCACTCGGCAGCAATGCTGCAATCGCTGCGCTCGCCGGCCCAGCCACGGTCACCCGCGACGTGGCTGGCCGGCGGGTGATCCCTGGCATCAACGACACCCACAATCACCTGCTCTCGATGGGAAACGTTCTCAACGAGGTCCAGCTGTATGCCACACGCTCGATCGACGACATCAAACGTCTCGTTGCCGAGCGAGTCCAGACTACGCCACCCGGCGCCTGGATCCTCGGGCGCGGTTGGGACGAAAGCCTGTTGAGCGACCGGCGCTTCCCAAACCGTCACGACCTGGACGAAGTCGCCCCGAATAACCCGGTCGTGCTGGAGCGCGTCTGGAACATGCTGCTGGCGAACAGCGCGGCGCTGTTGGCCGCCGATATCGGGCGAAATACACCCGACCCTCCGGCAGATCAACTCTATGCCGGTCGTATAGAACGTGACGCGAACGGCGAGCCGACCGGGGTCTTCCGTGACCGGGCCAAGCGCCTGGTCCAGTCGGCGATTCCCCCGAGGACGATTGCTGACCACGAGGCAGCCATACGTACCGCGTGCGCCGCCTTCAATCGCGCCGGCATTACTTCGGTGGCTGAGCCTGGCCTATTCCCGGAGCAATTGCGCGCGTACCACAATGTGCATGCTGCCGGAGATCTCAGTGTGCGCGTGTCGCTGTGCCAGGCAGGTTGGGGGTTTGGTTCACCCGATGACGACGCCCTGGTCGAGCAGCGCATAGCCAACGTTGCTGTGTTCACCGGGTTCGGCGACGAATGGCTCCGCATGGACGCTGTCAAGTTTTTGCCCGACGGCGGCATTGGCGACCGCACCGCACTCATGTTCGAGCCATATGCCAACGAACCGGACAATCGTGGGCAGTTCGTGATCGGCGAACGGGACCTGTTCGAGCGTATCCTCTGGTGTCACGATCGCGGCTGGTCGGTTGACTGCCACGCCTGCGGCGACAGGATGATCGAGCTCGTGAACCGTGCCTACGCCGCGGCGCAACAGGCGAACCCGAACCCACGAGTACGTCACCGTGTCCACCACGCCTATCTCCCAACTCCGACCTCGCTAGCGCTAATGCGTGAGCACCGCATACCGGCGCTGGCGACAATCCCGTTCATCACCAACCTGGGAGAAAGCTTCGTTACGAGCCTGGGCGAAGAACGCGCGTCACGCATCATGCCTTTGCGGACGTATCTCGAAGCAGGCGTGCCCCTCGCGCTCGGTTCGGACGCACCGGTCACGACATACGACCCCTTCGTCGGCATTTACAGCGCCGTTACCCGCAAGACGGTATACGGGCGAGTCTTAGGAGCCGAGGAGCGCATCTCGAGACTGGAGGCGCTGCGTGCCTACACAGCCGACGCCGCATGGGTGACATTTGAGGACCACCTCAAAGGCACGCTTACCCCGGGCAAGCTCGCGGACATCGCCGTACTCGATCGCGACTTCTTCACCGTCGATGACGAGGAGATCAAAGAACTCAAGAGTGTGTTGACGATTGTCGGCGGCGCCGTCGTCCACGACGAGACCAGTGCAAGGGACAACGCCTGATGCCACTCTGTGTGTACCGCGCACCCGGCGAAGCAACGGGCCGGCGATATGGCATTGTCACGCCAGGAAGTGATGTCATTACCCGCATCGACACCAGCATTGCCGATCTGTTGCGCTTGACGCCAGCGGAGCGCACGAGGCGAATCGCCGACCTGCGTTCAGGCGCCGGTCCGACGATCCCGCTCACCTCCGTCGAGCTGCTTGCACCCGTCGACGGGCAGGAGATCTGGGCGGCGGGCGTCACCTATGCCCGCAGTCGTGACGCCCGCATGGAAGAATCCACCCAACAGGATGTCTACGACCGCGTCTACCACGCGCAACGACCCGAGATCTTCTTTAAGTCACAACCTGACCGCTGCATTGGGCCGGGGGGTACTGTCGCCATCCGCCACGACTCAGCCTGGAACGTACCGGAGCCTGAGTTAGCAGTCTTCTTCGACACGAGTGGCGCGATTGCCGGCTTCTCGATCGGGAACGATGTTTCGTCACGCTCGATTGAAGGTGAAAACCCACTGTATTTGCCACAAGCCAAAGTCTATACCGCAAGTTGCGCCCTTGGGCCGTGGCTCGTGCTGCTGGACGAAATCAGCGACCCGATGCACCTGAACATCCGGCTTGAGATCGAGCGTCCGTCCGCCGGCGGTCTGTTCTGGGCGGACAACGCATCAACGAGCCAACTCCGCCGAACGCTGGACGAACTCGGACGTTGCCTGTACGAGGCGCTGGAATTTCCAGATGGAGCAGTTCTCCTAACCGGAACCTGCATCGTGCCACCGGCGGAGTTCACGTTGGCTCCCGGTGACATGACCCATATCAGCATTGAGGGCATCGGAACACTGACGAATACCGTGCGTGCCTTACAGCCCAAGCACCACTGATCAACCGTCAGCTGCCTGGTTCCGCCGTGCCGTTGCCAGATCCAGCGCCGAGAGCAGGTCCGTTTCCTCAAAGGGCTTCTTGAGGCACGCATCAGCCCCCAGCGCAAGCAGGCTCTCATTGCGCGCTTCAGACACCCGTGCCGTCATCGCGATGATCGGTATGTTGGCCCAGTCCCCCTCGGAGCGGATTGCCCGCAGTAGCGCATAACCGTCGAGCACCGGCATCTCCAAGTCGGTCAGCACCACATCCGGCATTTCGGCGCGCAATACACGCAGCGCCTCCTCCCCGTCACGCGCCTGGACAATGCGCCAGCCGTGACGCTGCAAGGCCACGCCCAATACCCGTCGCACACCGACCGAGTCGTCAACGACCAGGGCGGTCCGTGCAGCAGCGTCAACAGTAGCTCCAGGATGGGACGTACGCGTGCGCGTCCAGGATGTCGTCGTCGGTACATCCGGCAACGACAGGCGAAAGCAGGCGCCTATGCCGGGCGTAGACGCGACGATGACGTCACCTCCCAGGCGCTGGAGAGTGCAGCGGACGCTATCGAGTCCTATTCCACGCCCTGCCCGCGCATCGGGCAACTCTCGCAGTGAAAACCCCGGCGCGAAGATCGCCTGCAACACCGCTTGCTCGTCAGCGTCGTCCGCGATGTGCATTCCGAGCTGGCTCGCCCGCTGGCGGACTTCGCTGGTTGCGATGCCCCTGCCATCGTCAAAGACCTCGACAATCGTTTCGTGACCTCGTCGGAACACGCGCACGAGCACAGTCCCTCGTTCCGGCTTCCCGGCGGCAGCACGTACCTCCGGTGGTTCGATCCCGTGTTCGAGTGCGTTGCGCAGCAGTTGTACGAGTGGGTCGAACAAGGCCCCGACGACGGCCGAGTCCATCTCCATGTCCGGCATTTGGATTTCGATTCCGGCATGTTTGCCGGATTCTCGGGCGAGTGCGCGGAAGGCAGAACGCAACCTTGCCGCCAGGTGTTCAAGTGGTTCTCGTTCGCGCTGGCGCTGGGG
>QEUZ01000271.1 GCA_003577355.1 Chloroflexota bacterium
CCAACCGCGTGTGCCTGGGAAGCGGCGGCGAGCACGGCATCGCGGCCACCCATGGCAGCGACATAACGGGCGGCGCGCTCGTCCCGCGGCAGTGGGTCGGGGAGGTGGCGCATCGCGCCATCTCCCGCAGGTGAACTGTTCTCTGCGATTGTGTGCCCCCGGAGCTAGATGTAGTCGAACAGGGGTGGGAAGACGACGACGACGACGGCTGCCCAGATGGCATAGAGCGGCAGGTAGCGCGTTTGCCAGCGTTCCAGCGCGGCGAACGAGCCGTTGCGGCACAGGAAGTTGACATACAGGTTGGCTGACCA
Organism: Chloroflexota bacterium; assembly: GCA_003577355.1. GTDB lineage: Bacteria > Chloroflexota > Chloroflexia > Thermomicrobiales > CFX8 > CFX8. The sequence continues at coordinate 312 of QEUZ01000271.1, forward strand.
CGCCAGGTTGACCAGCAGCAGCACGTTGACTCCCAATGCCGCCGTGCGGTTGGGGGTGAAACCGAACTCGGTGATGCGCGCAGCGATGGCCCACAGCGCGACTGCGTTGGCCAGCAGCGCGCTGACCACCAGCACCACCTGCAGAACATCAAAGATCCCGGGTGGGGCCGCTGGGTCGCGGGCAGACATGGCGTAGAGCAGCAGCCCCAGCACGACGACCAGCAGCAGGTCGAAGGCGATCAGCGCGTCTCGCTCGATATCGACCCCACTGCCGGTCCAGAGCACAGCCCCGAGAAAGGCCAGCAGCGCCGCGACAAACAGCGGGGTGAACAGGCGCGTTAGCACCGGCGCCATGTTCTCGATCACGCTCTGCTTGGCCTCCACCAGCCAGGAGGCGACCAACACCGCCCCAACCATGCCGCAGGGCAACAGCCACGACTCGAAGAATGGTTCGACTTCGATCCCGATGGATTGGAAGATCGCCGCTGTGAAAAGCATCAGCACCCCACCGCCCAGAGCGATCAGCACGTAGTAGATGAACAGCTCCCCGGAGAAGCGGATGAAGTCCATCCGACCGCTTACCTGGTCCCAGCGGTCGCCAGCATAGGCGATGCCGACCGCCGCCCAGAGCGCGATCGGCAGGTGCAGCGCAGTGAGCGCCTCGCTGGAGCCGCCCGAAACGAACGGGTAGATGTTGGCGAACACCCCCGCCACGCCGAACGCAGCGGCCAGCCAGCGCAGTGTGCCGGCGGCGAGCTGGCGCTTCCAGGCGAAGTAGCCGGTGAGCAATGGCAAGACAAAGAAGCTGAAGTTGCGGGCGTAGAAACCGGCGTCGTCATCCAGGTCCAACCCGAAGAGCGCTGGTAGCTTGATCGCGATGGCAGCAGCGAGCGCCAAGCCGACCGCGACGAACGCATCGGTGCGGGCGCGTTGGACAGCGTCGGCGGATTCCGCCGGGACGACGAGCTGTTTCCAAAGTCGCTCGGAATGCTCGCGCGCGAACTCCCTGGAGAGCGCATCGAGGTCGCCCATACGCTTGACCGCAACGAGGAAGGCTTCATCGCTGGCAAGCCCGGCCTCCTCGAGTAGCGCGACCTGCTCGCGCAGGTGGTCCTCCAGCTCAGCGACATCGACGGGGTGGATCGCCTGCCGGCGGCGAAGGTAGGTGCGCCACTGGTCGATCTGCTCTTCAAGCGCGTGTGTCGCGTGCATTGTCGACATCACGCCCCTCCCTGGGGCGCCATGCGCTCCGGTAGCGCCACCGCCGGAACCGGCAGGGAGAGCGCCTGCCAGATGCCGCGCAACGTGGCATCAACTGTCTGCCATTGCCGGCGCTCTTCGGCGAGCTGGTCTCGCCCTTGGGGAGTAATGCGGTAGTACTTGCGTCGCCGGCCAGTTTTGGCAACCTCCCAGCGTGCCTCGACATGGCCGAGTCGCTCGAGCCGGTGCAGCACCGGGTAGAGCATCCCGTCGGTCCACTCCATGCGCCCGCCGGATAGCTCGCGCACGCGCTGGAGGATCGCGTACCCGTAGCTATCCCCCTCGGCCAGAATCGCCAGGACAAGCGGCGTCGAGGACGCCGCGATCAGATCCTTGTTGATTTCCATTACATCACCCAACCTGAGGCGCCGAAGCGGCTGGACACCGATACATTGTAGTATTATACATAGCAGTGCCAGGTATGCAACGCCAGACACCCAAGTTGGTGACGCGACGGGCAGTTCCCCGTTCTACGTAGGGCAATGAGACCGGCGCCGAGGACCTACGACGCAGGAAACACACTGAGCTTCGTGGCGACGGGCACGGCGGCATGGACGAACGGCGATGGCCCTCTGGCGGGCTTGGCCGCCACGCATCAGAACCCTCGCGCGCCGCGCGGTTCCTTCGGCGTGAACGCGTTGCGGATCAGGTCGGCATCGAACCCTGGCACGAATTCGCCCGCGGTAGCGTAGCGGTAGAGCGCGGCGCGGAAGATCGTCCCGAGGGTCGCAAGCATCGTCGCCGCCAGGGCGATGATCAGTCCGCCGATAATGACAGCGGGGATGACGCCAGCGATCGAGCCGGTCGCAAAGCCGACCAGGATGATGCCGCCGCCGATGATCAGCGCGGGTAACATAATGATGAACCCGAAGATGCCCAGCCCGATGCCGGACGCAATCTGCTCGCCCCAGGTGCGGCGGAACAGGCCGGAGCTGCGCTTGATCGCCTCAACCGGGCCAACCCCTTCGGCAGCCAACACCGGCGCGACGAAGTAGGTTGCGAAGTTCCAGGCGACGTTGCCGATCAGCGAGGCAATCGCCCCGGCGATGCCGCCACGTTCCCGCAACACACTCAGCAACACGCCGACCGTCGCGGCAATTGCGGCATACCCGACGATTGCGGTGATGCGGCTGCGGGCGAGGGCCAACGCGCCACCCACGCTCGGCGCATCGCCATCCATGTACGTCAGCACGGCGCTGACCAGGGCAGTGTTGAAGAAGATCATCACCGTATAGGAGATCAGGTAGAAGACGAATAGCACGACCAGTCCGGCTGCGTTGCTTGTCGACCCGCTGGAGGCGTCATCGACCAGGCCGGGGAAGAGCGCGACCCCCGCTCCAGCCGTTGCCGCCATGACGACCACCAGGACAAGCGTCGAGATGACCGGAAAGAGCATGAAGGTCGGGTTGGCCCGTAGCACGGCCCAGCTCTCTTTGCCGAGACGCCAACTGCGCGCCAGGCGGTCACCAAAGCCCATCTGCGCTGCTCCCTTCTGTTCGGGGGGCGGTCGCGTGCAGCACACGCGCAAGCAGTGTACGACGCCTTCCGGGAAATGTCCCTGCCCGGCGGGACAGCGCGCCCGCCCCTCGTTATCATGCACGTTGTCAATCGAGCGAAGCGGGAGGAGATGACGATGGATCTCGGGTTACAGGGCAAGACGGTGATGGTCGCGGCAGCGAGCCGTGGGTTGGGCTATGCCGTGGCGCGGCAGTTGGCGCTGGAGGGGGCCAGCCTTTCCATCGTCTCGCGGGATAGCGACGCGATCAACGCCGCCGCCCAGCGCATCCGCGGCGAGAGCGACGGCAGGGTGCTGGCGATGACGCTCGACGTGCGCTCCGGCGAAGGGATCGAGCAGTGGCGCGACGCGACGCTCGCGGAGTTTGGCGGGATCGACGGCTTGTTCACCAACTCCGGCGGACCACCGCCCGGCGCATTCCTCAACTTCGGCGACGATGCCTGGGAGGACGGCTTCCAGCTGCTGGTGCTGAGCGTGGTGCGGATGGTCCGCGCCGTGGTCCCGACAATGCAGGCGCGGGGTGGTGGGGCGATCCTGATGTCGACCTCCTCCTCGGTCAAGGAGCCGATTGAGGGGCTGACCCTCTCGACGGTCCTGCGGGCATCGGTTTCGGCGCTGGCCAAGACCCTTGCCCTGGAGCTGGCACGCGATGGTATCCGGGTCAACCAGCTCATCCCCGGCACGATCGCAACCGACCGGATCATCCAGTTGGCGAGCCACCGCGCTGCCGCTCTCGGCATTTCCTTGGAAGAACAGCGCAAGCAGGCCGAGGCGAGTATCCCCATGGGACGCTACGGCGAGCCGGACGAATATGGGCGGGCCGGGGCCTTCCTGCTCTCCAACGCCGCGTCGTACATCACCGGCGCAACACTGCAGGTCGATGGCGGGGTGATCCACAGTATTTTGTGAGGTGAGCGGAGGGGCAATAAGGGATTAGTGGTGTGACCAGTGACCAGTGACCAGTGGAGTGATCGTCTATGTCTGAAGCGCTGTTCTCTGCTGCAACGAGCGACCTTGACCCGACAGTGGACGGTGGTCGGAACACTCGGCGCCAGGCGCCAGGTGACAGGTGACCGGCAACAGGGGGAGAACGATCGTAGCGGGTCGCCAGCGGCTTTGGCGTCTCCGCGTCGTCGGCCACGCTGAACATGTCAGTGCAGATCATCCCCCGCAGCCTGCCGAGGGTCGCGAAGCACCCGTTGCTGAGCGCGTAGCCGCATTCGCGCGCGGAAGGGTGGCGGATGCGACGCTGCCACTCAGTAGGCGACCACACTCGATTTGCCGCTCTCCGTTCCCCGCTCCGGTGCGCGGGAGAGGGGCCAGGGGTGAGGGTTACCCCGCGTCCGTAAGCGTCTTGCGCCCAGGAGCCGATGCATCGATTGCCGCGGCGTATTGAGGAAGCACGAGGCATGACAGCAAGCGACAACCCGCAGGTGTTGATCGTTGGGGGCGGCGCGATCGGCTGTGCGATCGCCCTGGCGCTGGCTCGGCGCGGCATGCGTGATGTGCTGGTGCTGGAGCGCGACACCGCCGGCAGCGGCTCCAGCAGCCGGGCGGCCGGCGGGTTCCGAACACTCTTCCCCAGCGAGATCGGCGTGCGCTGCGCGCTGCTGAGCCGGGACATGTTCCGCAACGCCGAGGCGGAGCTGGGCGCGTCGATCGGTTACCGCGAGGATGGGTACCTGATGCTGGCCCGCAGCCCCCAACAGGCCGAGGCATTCCGCGCCAATGCCGAGATGCAGCGGCGCCTGGGGGTCGACGCGACTTGGCTCGCCCCGGCTGAGCTCGCTGCTGGCTGGCCCTGGCTGCGGGTTGACGACGTGCAAGCAGGGGTCTGGTGCCCGGACGACGCCGTGTTCGACCAGGTGGCGTTCATGCAGGCGCTGGCCGGTGCGGTGGGCCGGGCCGGGGTCGAGCTTCGGGAACACTGCTGCGTTGAGCGCCTGCTGGTGGACGCTGGGCGGGTTGTTGGCGTCGCCACCGATACTGGCGAGATCCGTGCAGGCACGACGGTGCTGGCGGCCGGCATCTGGTCGAGCAGCCTGGCTGCCGGGGTAGGGCTGGACCTGCCGGTGGCGGCGGTGCGCGGCGAGGTCTACACCACAGGCCCAGTACGGCGCATTCCGCAACACATCCCCTTCGTTACCGACTTCGACCGTGGCCGCTACTTGCGGGGGGACGTTGTTGGGTTGCGCATTTCCGGGGAAATGGGGCCCTCTCCGGAATTGGACGATACGTTCGACCCCGCCAATGCTGCAGCAGCGATTGCCTGGGCGGGTGAGCTGATCCCGACTCTTGCAGGTGTGGCAACGACCGGCGGTTGGGCCGGGCTGGTGGAGCTGACGCCAGACTTTCACCCGCTACTCGGGCTGGATCGACGGCTGGGCGGGCTGCTGGTCGCAACTGGCTTCAGCGGCTATGGGGTGATGCACGCGCCGGCCGCCGGACAGCTCGCAGCCGAGCTGCTGCTCGATGGACGCACAACGACGCTGGATATCTCGCCGCTCGTCCCCAGCCGCTTTGCCGAGGGCCGGCCGATCCTGCTGCCGACCAACCCGCTGCAGGTTGGCAACGCAGCATTCCTGGGCGCTGGTCGTACAACGGCGCGCACCGGCCCCTCGCTCGACTCGACGCGGTAGGCTTCAACTATGGATACAGCAAGTTTGCCAGAGCCGATCGCAGCGCTCCTGGAGCCCGCAACCTACCCACATCCGGCCGAGCAGATCGAGCTGGTGCAGACGCATATCTCGTACGTCGTGCTGGCCGGTGCGTTTGTCTACAAGCTGCGCAAGCCAGTCGACTTCGGCTTCCTCGATTTCACAACCCTGCGCAAGCGGCTCTACGACTGCAAGCGCGAAGTCGCGCTGAACAGCCGGTTATGCCCGCAACTCTATCTCGGCGTCGTTGCCGTGCGACACGATGGCCAGAACTACTCGCTCGATGGCCCAGGGCGCGTTGTCGAGTATGCGGTGAAGATGCAGCGCCTGCCTCGCGAGCGGATGATGGACACCCTGCTG
>QEUZ01000272.1 GCA_003577355.1 Chloroflexota bacterium
GCCATCGACGTCGAAGTCAGCCAGCGGCTCGTAGGCGACGCGCGCGGCGTCGAAGTCCTTCGTGCCGGTCGAAAGGTGCGGGTTGAGGATCGTCGGAGCTTGCCACCACAGGAGGCGTAGTAAACCGCCACCCCCGGCCTGGGCCGGTGGTTCGCTCGTTGCCGTCGGCTCGGCTGGAGCCGTTGTCGCTGTCGGTTCAGCCGCGCCGCCGGTCGTCGCCGTCGGTTCGGCCGTGCCACCGGTGGTTGCCGTCGGCTCGGCTGGAGCGGTTGTCGCTGTTGGCTCAGCTGCGCTGCCGGTCGTCGCCGTCGGTGCGGTGTCGTCGTCATCGCCGCCGCACGCCGCCAACAGGCCAGCGATCACCGGCGCCGATAGCCCCAGGGCGACAGCGCGCTTTAACACCTGCCGGCGGTTCAGTGAACCCTCCATCAGGTCGATGCGAAGTTTGTCGAGGCTATCGCCTAACCCAAACCGTGGTTCGGACACGGAGGACCCCTTCCCTCACGCTCGTCGACGGGCCCCTGCCTCGTCGCGCTCACCATTGTGCCCCGGCCGTGACGCATTTTGCACGCAGGAACGCTGCGAACGCACACGGCGTCATACTAGCGTATACGCCTGCCTGCGTGCATTTGGTTGCACCCGAAGAGGCAAAGATTTTGTTAGCGCGAGGTTAGGTATTGAGGTCGAAACGTGGTGCCGGAGGAGGGAGTCGAACCCACACGCCCTTGCGGGCAGCGGTGTTTGAGACCGCCGCGTCTGCCATTCCGCCACTCCGGCACGGAAGCACCGAGCAATACAGTATAGTCCAGCGGCGCAACGCTGGCTACGTTGCTGCAAGAAACAGCGTCGCCGGGCGCACAGCCGCCAGAGGGGTCGTTTGCTAGAGTTGTCCGTACAGTATGCCCGCAGGTCAACGCATCGGCGGGCGCTCTTGTGTCATGTTGGGGATTGAAGCGACATGAATCAGGCGCGGATGCGGTATGGCGCGTATCGTGGTGGTATGTACTACGCCGGCGGTTCGGACTGCAGCGACCTGTTCGCGATCAACCCACTGCGGCGCTCTGCAACCGTCGTGGCGGTGAGCGCGGCTCTGCTGTTCGGGCCGATCTTCTTCCTGCACGGCGATACGCGCGCACTGTTTTTAATCGCTGGTGGCTGGCTTGCCGCAACCGGCATCATCATGTGCACACCTATCGTGATTTGGTGTCTGATCGAGGAAGCGGTGCTGTTTGTCCGCCGGAGGATCACCCCGCCGATCGAGGAGTTGGACCTCAGCCCGCGCGCGTACAACTTGTTGCGGCGACATGGGTTCGAGTCGATCGCGTCGGTCGAGCAAACGCCGGATTCTTCGCTGGCGCTGCTCTCGAACATGGATGCCAGAGCGATTCGCGAGATCCGCCGCGCGATCAGCATTTGGCGCTACCGGCGCTGGCAAGAGCGGGGCTTCCCGGCCGACGACATGCCGTAGGCGCTGGCGCATCATCCACCCGCACGGCGGGATCGTAAGAACCATGTAAGCGGCTTCGGCCATGCTCGTTTGCGGGTGGCAGCGTCATCACGCGGCCGGCGGCTGCCGTTCATCCCGATACCCTCGTGTGCTGAGAGCTGGTGCTGCGCATGTCATTCCCGAACCACGACCCGGGCAACCCGAATTCGATGGCCCCAAGCCAGGCGCCGAACGATCCGTATCTGTCGCACGGTGCGACCACACAACCTGCGCCCGACCGTGGACGCTGGTGGGCTGGGGCCAGTGTTGGTGCGGTTGCTGCACTGGTCGCCAGTGGCGTCATGTTGTGGGCCGGGCGTCGTTGGGATGGTGTCGTCGTTACCCAGCTCATCTCTGAGCGCCTGACGGAGCTTCTTCCGCTCGCGGTCTTCCGGCGCGCGTTGGACGCGCTCGAATCGGACGCCAAGCCGCTGTTGCTCGTGGGGTTGATCCTGGCGCAGGTGCTCGTCGGAGCGGTTGTTGGGTTGCTCTACGTCGGTTTTGCTCGGCGTGGTTTGCGCGCCCGGTTTGTGGGAGCTGCCAGCCTGGCCGCGCTGGCGTGGCTGATCTTGTCACTTGTCGCAGCACCCTTGGGTGATATCGGGCTCTTTGCGCGCGATGTGTCCGGCGATGTTTGGCGCACGCAATTGCCGTTCCTGCTCGGTGCGCTCGTCTTCGGTTGCATCCTCGCAGCGGTGGCGCCGTGGCCCGGAGAACCCCTGCGCCAGGCAGGAGCAGACGTGCAGCTGAGCAGGCGGAGATTCGCGGCGTTTGCCGGGTTAGCACTCCCCGCGCTCGCTGCTGGGCTGTACATTGGGCGGTATGCGCGCCATCTGCGGGTGAAGTCACCAACACCCGCCATGCTGCCGGCGGCCAGTGGTGGCGATTTCCAGTTCGCTGGCATGCCTCCGCGCATTACACCGACCGAGCAGTTCTATGTCGTCTCCAAGAACTTTGTCGACCCGACGGTCGATGGGACGCAATGGCAGCTCGAGATCGGTGGGTTGGTGCGCACGCCGCTCACCCTGTCGTACACCGATATCTGGACCCGCCCAGCGGTGACATTCACATCGACGCTGGAGTGCATCTCCAACCCGATTGGTGGGGACTACATATCGACGGCCGTTTGGAGCGGTTTTCCCCTGCGGTCATTGTTGGATGAAGCCGGGCTACAGGATGGTGTTGTCGATATCGAGCTGCGTGCTGCGGATGGCTATGTTGAGTCGATCCCACTCAGCGAAGCGCTGGCTGCCGACACGATGCTCGTGCACACGATGAACGGCCAGCCGCTCGACGACAGCCACGGGTTCCCGGCGCGGCTGATCGTGCCGGGCATTTTCGGGATGAAGAATGTGAAGTGGTTGACCGGCATCTACGCGGTCAACCATGACGTTCAAGGCTACTGGCAAGAGCGCGGCTGGAGCGATGTCGCGACGGTTGTGACAATGAGCAAGTTCACCACCCCACAAGCCCGCACCCGCCATCCGGTGAACCAGACGATCATGCTGGGCGGGGTCGCATTTGCGGGTGACCGGGGGATACGCCTCGTCGAGGTATCGACCGACGACGGGGCGACGTGGCAACGTGCAGAACTGGACGAGGTGATTTCGCCCCTCTCCTGGCGCTTGTGGCAGTCTGCATTTACACCGCTGCAACCTGGTGATCTGTTCGTCCAGGTGCGTGCCACGGATGGAGAAGGCGCACTGCAGATCGACAAACACCGCCCGACACTGCCAGATGGCGCCACGGGCTACCACCGCATCCGGCTGACGATCGTCGATGCGAGGGCAAACGATTGAATCAGCCCCCGGCCTGGGCCGACGAGCCAACGGGTTCACGCTGGTCTGAGCGCGGCGCCTCAACCGGCCTCGTGACTGGTTTGCGGGCACGGGTGTAGCCAGCGAAGATCAGCGCGATCCCAACCGTCATTGCGATGTAGAGGTATTGATGGTTCCCCAGGCGGGTTAGGGTACCGCCAGACGCGACGGCGAGCGTTCCGAGCGCGATCAACAGGCAGCCGACGGCCCGGTTGCGCATCCCGCCGACGCGCCGCAAACGCCAGACGCTCCAGAGCAAGCCGCCGACGAGGATCAACGTGCCGACGGAGTTGATCGAGATGGTGAGGACAGTCAGCCCCGTGCCTCGGTCGAGCGCCTCCCAACCGTCGGCTGCAACGTCGCCGATAACCGGCGCCCGGATCACCAGGGCGACCGCAAGGGTTGTGAGAAATGCGACGAGTCCCGCCAGGCGGTCCGCCCAGGCGCGCGGCATCAGCAGGTACATTTCGCCCAATGCAAGATAGCCGACGACCAGCGTTGCGCCGAGGACGTAATAGGTGCGCGCCAGGAACGGGGTCCACTCGCTCAGCGAGGCGACGACTTCGACGCCGGCCGCGACTGCGAAGATGCCGAACGCGATGCCCCATGCCACCTTATCCGGTTTCGGGCGAGCACGGTAGTCGTGCAACACCGCGACGACGCAGCAGGCGGCAAGGACACTCGCAATGACTGGGAAGAGCACCATACAGTGTTCCGTCGTTGGATGGTGCTACGTGACACACCAACCGACCAACTCGTTTCTGGTCATCGCGACCGCAACGAGTATACGAAGCGTGCCTCCACGGCGACAGGAGCGCGACAACCCCCGTGTGGATCGTTCTACGGCTGGGCGATGTACGCGAAGACGTCGTCGAAGTTGTCGTCGCTCAGCTCTGTCAGGGTATAGCTCACCGGGTGCCGGTCCCGATTTCCCGGGGAGCGCAGAATCGGTATCCACTCGGCAACATCGAACGATTGCCCCAAGATGACTGGCGCGTCGAGACGACCGGACTCGTGGCAGCCGGTGCACCACGTGTTGTAGAGCGAGCGACCTGCGGCGCGGTCTCCGTGGCCGGAACCTGCTGGTGCGGTCGCGCCGGGTGTGCCGGAAGCGTTCGGAGTCGGTGTGGGTCGCGTCGGCGATGGTGTGAGAGCGAGTTGTGTGCGCACCGCTTCGGGCGTGAGGTCTTCGAGGTTCACCCGGCCGCAGCCCACGACAACAATGGCGACGATCAGTAGGGCGAATATCGCCATCCATCGACGTTGCATGGGCGCGCTCCGCTCCTTTCGACAACTGCGCGTCTTCCGCCTCGAGCGAAACCTGATGCTCGTGCCGGACGGGAACGCGCCACTCGCGGCCTGAATCGTTTGGCCGACGCGTATTGCATCTGCTACGCGGTGGAACAACCTGCCGTACTATAGGCAGGCAACGGGTGCGTGTCAAATTGCTGGTGTCATGTGATGACTGGGGGAGAGGCGCAAATGCCGGATTACGCTGCTCGTCTGGATGCCGTCCGTGCTGAAATGGAGCGGCGCGGCATCGGCTTGCTATTCCTGTCTGCGTGCAGCTCGCTTGAGTATTTGACGGGTATCCCACGCGAAGACCCTGGACCAACTGAACATAACCGCCCAGGCGACTGGGTTTCCGGCATGTATCTCAGCGTCGACGCTGGCCCGGTGATCGTCGAACCGCGCATGGGCAGCGACCGCATGGAGCGTCATGTTGCCAACAAACCGTGGATTTCCGAGCTGCGAATCATGGGCGAGCCAGACGACTATTCCGGCGTGATGGCGCGCGTCGTCCAGGAGTTGCGTCCTGCGGGATCGGCGATCGCGCTGGGGGACCGCACGTGGGCCAAGGCGGCGATCGACCTGCTGCGGGCCGCACCAGACGCGACGTTAGTCAATGCACACGATTTTCTCTCTCCGATGCGCGCCATCAAGGACGATGAGGAACTGGCAATCATGCGTCGCGCGTCGCAACTGACCGATGAGGTGTACGCGGCGATTTTGCCCCGCCTCGAGCTTGGGATGAGCGAGCGTGATATCGCTTGGATCATCGACCGCGAGATCCTGCGCCACTCGCCGGAGGGGGTGTCGTTCCACACCGGAATCCGTATCGGCGGCAATGTCGAGCGGCCGGGGTCGATCCATGACTCACTCACCGAGACAACCCTGCAGCCAGGCGCCGTGCTGGCGTTCGACTTCGGCATGCTCCTGGAGGGGTATTGTTCCGACTTCGGGCGCACGGTGTTCATCGGCGAACCGAGCGCTGAACGGCGAGCGGTGTATGACCTGGTCATTGCTGCACAGGCTGCAGCGGTTGCCGCGATGCGTGATGGAACGATCACCGCAGCCCAGTTGGACCGCATCGCGCGCGGAATGATTGAAGATGCCGGCTATGGTCCGAGGTTCATCCATCGCTTGGGGCATGCGATCGGCAAAGATGTCCACGAACCGCCATTCCTGCTGGAAGGAGACGACACTCTATTGCGCTCGGGCATGTGCTTCACGATCGAGCCAAGTGTCTTCATGGCCGACGGCGGATTCGTGCGAGTTGAGGATGTCGTCCTGGTGACGCCGGACGGGGGCGAGATATTCAACCGCACCGACCACAGCCTACGGGTGCTCGACCTGTAGCAGCTGGTGGAGTGACCAGTGACGAGTGACCAGTGACCAGTGGTGTGATCGTCCTTGTCCGCAGCGCTCTTCTTTGGTGAAACAAGCCCCCTTGACCCGACAATGGTCGGGTCAGGGTGGCTCGCTTCGTCATCAACGAG
>QEUZ01000273.1 GCA_003577355.1 Chloroflexota bacterium
GGCACGCCAGGCCGAGGCGGAGCTGGCGGCCGGGTTCGACCGCGGGCCGCTGCACGGTATCCCCTGGGGCGCCAAGGACTTGCTCAACGCCGAGGGCTACCCGACAAGCTGGGGGGCGGTGCCCTACAAGGACCAGAGGTTCTCCGGCGATGGCCACGTGACTGCCAAGCTGCGCGATGCCGGCGCGGTGCTGGTGGCCAAGCTCGGCATGGTCGAGCTGGCCGGCGGCATGGGCTACAACCAGCCGAACGCCTCGCTCACCGGGCCGGGCAAGTCGCCGTGGAACGTCGATTCCTGGGCCGGCGGGTCCAGCAGCGGCTCCGGCTCAGCGGTCGGGGCGGGGGCGGTTGGGTTCGCCATCGGCTCGGAAACCTGGGGTTCGATTGTCACGCCGGCGGCGTTCTGCGGCATCAGCGGGCTGCGCCCCACCTATGGGCGGGTGAGCCGGCGCGGCGCAATGGCACTTTCCTGGACGCTCGACAAGCTCGGCCCAATGGCCCGTTCCGCCGACGACTGCGGCCTGGTGCTGGATGTCATCGCCGGACACGACCCTGGCGACCCGACCAGCGCCCAACGCCACTTCCGCTACCCGGACCCGACCACCCGCAGCAGCGGCTTTCGCATCGGCGTGGTCAGCGACAAGCTCGACCAGTGCCAGCCGGAGGTGCAGGCCAACTTCGAAGCCTCGCTGGCCGTACTGGCCGAGTTCGCAACGCTGGAAGACGCCGAATTGCCCGACCTGCCCGCCAACGAGGTCGCCGGGGCGATCATCCAGGCGGAGCTATCGTCGCTGTTCGAAGAACTGATGACCAGCGGCGACGTGCGCCAACTAACCGCCCCGGAGGACCGCATCAACGGCCTCGCCTCGCTGGCTCTGCCGGCACACGTCTACCTGCGGGCGCTGCGCATCCGCCGCCATATCAGCGCGGCGATGGACGCGCTCTGCGCCAAGTACGACGCGCTGGTCGCCCCGACCTTACCGAACGTCGCCAGCCCGATCGACCAGGATTTCAACGCCTACTTCGCGCGCGCCAACCGCTCGCAGCTCGGCGCGGCGGCCAACGCGGCCGGCCTGCCGGGCATCGCCATCCCCAACGGCTTCGGCGAACGCGGCCTGCCAACGTCGATTACCTTCACCGGCGCCGCCTGGTCGGAGAGCAGCCTACTGGCCATTGCCAACGCCTATCAGGAGCGCACCACCTGGCACCAGCAGCAACCGCAGCTGTAAGCACTCCCGCGCCGGCTAGCGCGATTTGGGCTCGGCCGGCGCATCACAACTCAACAACCGGGTCGCCGTTTGAGTTTTGGGTTGTACAATGGGCTTACAGTTCGGCTTACCGCATTGTCACGCGGGTTGGCGCCGCAGGTTTGAGATGTCGTCCCGACCATCGGAAGGCGAGCAATCGGCGTTGAGACAGTAGCCGCAGCGGAGGTTCGGATGCCAACAACGACGAAGAAGGATGGCGCAGCGGCTCAACAGGAGCCGAAGGCGGCCCGACGCTCGGGTAATATGATTCGAGTACCAGATGCAACTCACGATATTCTGCGAGAGCTTGCCGCAGAGACAGGCCGCTCAATGCAAGACCTTCTCGTTCAGGCGGTTGAGGAGTTGCGCAGGCAGCACATATTCGATCTCGCCAATGCTGCGTATGCTGCAATGCGCGAGAATAGCGACGAATGGCAGGAGGAACTGCGCGAGCGGCGGCTGTGGGATGCCACATTGGCTGACGGGCTGGAGGTGGAATAGTTGCCCGTCAAGCCATCACGTGGCGAAATCTGGCACGTGAACCTTGACCCGGTTGCTGGACACGAACAGGCAGGACGACGCCCATGCCTCGTCATATCAGATGATCGCTACAATTACGGTCAAGCAGGGCTTGTCGCGATTGTACCGCTAACACGCATACGTCGCCCGAACCCCTTTCATGTACCGATTTCTCCACCAGAAGGCGGAATCACATCAGCCAGTTTCATCTTGTGCGACCAGATTCGCACAGTCTCGATAGATGAACGCTTTGCGGACAAGTGGGGGGATGTCTCACCGGCAACACTGCATACGGTTGAGGATCGGATCAAGGTTTTTCTGAAGCTGCGCTAACGCATGCGACACCAGCTGCAACGTGTTCCATCAGAGCGTCGACAACTCGCCGGTATCCTGTTCTCGGCCTGAATGCTCATGGACGTGGTACGGAGCACGTGCCGGAAGGCAGGCCCGCAACGACTCCTAGCCAACCGGCGCGGGGATGGGGTCGCTATCCGCGTAACGCCAAGTGTAGTAGTGCTGGCCGACGTTGCCAGCCTCTACCTGCCAGCCCGGTGGGTTGTCGGGGGTATACGTCAGGCAGCGGCGCTCGAAGCACTGCACCAGCACGTCCTTGTGGGTGCCGGCCACCTTGACCGTGGCCCAGTACGGTTCGGTAATCGGGTAGCCGGTGGCGTAGAAGGGGTTCTGGAAGAGGGGCGCCTCGACGAACTGCTCCCTGTCATAGATCAGCGCCTGCGAGTTCATGAACTCCCAAAAGGGCGAGGCGACCTGGTGGTCGATGCCCGGCACGGTCAGGCGGTAGCCGTAGGTGACCCCGTAGGCTGCCAGAGCCGGTTCGTCGGTCACCTGGCCGGCGCGATCCACCCGCTGGGTAACCAGAGCGCCGTTCTGGCCGGCGGGCAGGTTGAGCATGCTGCTGAAGGTCGCGTAGGTCGGGCCGGTGGTGTCGTCGGCGTCGCCGGCCACGTTCACCTCGGCAGGCGGACGCTGGACATAGGTGTTGTCGCCAGTCTGCATCTGCCCGGCGATCATCTCCTTTGACAGCAGGCCGTTGGTGACGTACCAGATCACCGCAGGGTCGCCGTCCGGATGGGTGATCTCCATGCGACTCTTGTCATAATACTGGACAACGCGCTGTGACGCGGGGGATTCCTCGTACTCCTCCAGCAGCGGCCCACTGCGGGCTTCCGGTCCCCACATCCAGGTACGGTTGGCTTTGCCGTCGGCAACTGGCTTGTCGGTGCGTTCCCAGGTGCGCTGGAAGTACGGGTTGGCCGGGGGTGCGGCGCTGGCTGGAAACACGGTTAGCACCAGCGTCAGGCAGGCGGCGACGAGAACGCTTGTACTGAGAAGGGGACGGAACACGGCGCTGATCCTTTGCTCCAGCCTGCAGCAACATGCCCACTCGTCAGTATCGGCGGAACAACGCATGGCCAGTGGGGAAACTCGTGTCCCAGCGGGTTGCAGTTCTGTCAGCCGGAGCGTGCTCCGGTGCCTCCCCGTAGCGGCCGCACCCGCGCCACTGCCAGCGCCGGCAGGTTCACCAGCGTCAGCGCGGCCAACAGCACGCCGCCAGCGATCGACCAGTAGCCGCCACTGGCCCCCCAGCTGCCGGCGTGGTCCGGCACGCGCAAGGCTGCCAGCCCCAGATACACCAGGCTGGCAGCGGTCAGCAACCCGACGGCACGGGAACCGGGACGGTTCGTCGCGGCGATCAGGCCACCCCAGAGGACGACGAACCCCTGCACTGTGCCGATCGTCCAGTGCTGAAACTTGGCATGTTCCCCACCGAAGTTGTCCCACTGGTAGTTGAGGTAGAGCCAGGAATCGCGCAGGATGGCGGCGGCAATGACGCCGGCAACGACGATGAGCGGCCAGTTGATCGCACCGGTTGGCCGCAGCGCCCGCAATGACGGCCGGTTGGGATAGAAGTAGGCGACCGCCGCCACTGGGGTGAAGACGCCAGCCAGCAGGCCGAGCAATATCAGTGGGTTGAATGGCAGGTTCACCAGCACCAGCGACGCCGAGGCCAGCAGCAGGAACTGCACCAGCGCCGGGCGCCGGCCGGTGCGCTCACGCCACAGCAACAGCAACCCCGCCCCCAGGACGATCCCGAACATCGCGCCCCACTGGGCGTCGTGCCAGCGGTGCGCTTCCGGGAACTTGTGCCCCGGCCACGTGCCGAAGAAGAACCACGGTGCGGCCAGGCCGGGTATGCCGGCCATGACGGTCAACACCAGCACCCCCAACGCCAATGCGAGGTTGCGCCAGGTCAGCCAATCGTTCCATGAACGCCGCTCACGTGCAGCCGCCTGCATCGCCGACCACCTTCCCCCTGCCCAGCCACCATGAGAGCGGGACGATAGAGCACGGCACGACGCAGGGCAAGAGGTCGGTTAGGTCGTTCGCGCGGCAGTATCCGCCAACCCGGCCAGAGCGGCCTCCAGTTGCCGGGGGAGCTTGCGGCGTACCATCGCGCGTTCCACCAGCCATCCGCCGGGACCGCGCGCGAACGTGTATTGCACCCGCAGCGTCACGCTGGGCTGTGTCCCCGACCCCACCAGGAAGACGTAGCGGGCGAGATTGACCGGGGCAGCGCTTGTCAGGGTCTCCAGCGTCACCTGCCGGCCATCCTCGGCCACCTGAAGGCGGGCGACGGCGCTGAAGGGCATCGAACCCAGCAGTGCGACAATGTTCCAGGCGTTGTCCACGGCGACATCGACGGCGGGTGGCTCGACCGTGCGCACGAAGCCGGTCCAGCGTGGCCAATGCTCCACCGCCGCGAGCGTCTGCGCCAACGCCTGCGGGTCGGCGGCGATGGTGAGGCGGCGTTCGAGCACCGGCACGTAGGTGTTCCTTCCAGCACAGGCGGGTCACAGCACCCAGCCTGGCTGATGATACGAGTGCAGGCAACCCGCATGCTGCACCATGCATGCAGCGGGAACTCCGCACCAGGTTGAAACGGGGGCCGAATGGATTTTCGACGCACACCGGCGCAGGAGGCGTTGCTGGCCCGCGCCCGCGAGGTGACGGCAGCGTTCGACCTGGACTACTGGCGCGAGCAGGACCGCGCGGAAACCTACCCTCGCGACTTCCTGGCAGCCTGCACCGCCGAGGGCTGGAACGGTGCGGTGATCCCCCAGGAGTACGGCGGGCTGGGCTTGGGCGTGACGGAAGCGGCCCTGCTACTGGGCGCGATCTGCGAAAGCGGGGCCGGCACCAGTGGCGCATCCCCGGTACATTTGGCGATCTTCCCGCCCTTGCCGCTGGTGCGCCACGGCAGCGAGGAGCAGAAAGCGCGCTACTTGCCGTTGCTGGCGCGGGGCGAGCTGTGGATGTCGTTCGGGGTTACCGAAGCAGAAGCAGGACTCGACACGTCGCGCATCAGCACACGCGCCGAGCGCCACGGCGACCGCTGGGTGCTGAACGGCTCGAAGGCTTGGCTTTCCAACGCCGGGGAGGCGCAGAAGGCGCTGGTGCTGGCGCGCACGTCGGAACGCGACCCCGCCAGGCCGTTCACCGGGCTGACTCTGTTCTTCGTTGACCTCGACCCACGCGCCTGCCGCCTGGAATGGATCGACAAGCTCGGCCGCAACGCCATCGGCTCCTGGACGGCGACCTTTCACGACCTGGAGGTGGCGGACTGTGATGTGATTGGCACGCTCGGCCAGGGGTTCTACCACCTGCTGGATAGCCTCAACCCAGAGCGCATCGTCATCGCCATGGAAGCGGTCGGCATCGGCCGGGCGGCCCTGCGCCTGGCGAGCGACTATGCCAAAGAACGCCGCGTCTTTGCCCGCGAAATCGGCCGCAACCAGGCGGTTGCCCACCCGCTGGCCCACGCCTGGGCGCAACTGCACGCCGCCGAGCTGCTGGCGCTGGAGGCGGCCTGGCGCTACGACAACGGGCTCCCCTGCGGGGCCGAAGCGAACGCCGCAAAGCTACTGGCCGCCGAAGCTGGCTTCGCCGCCTGCGATGCCGCCCTGCAAACCTTCGGTGGGCGCGGCTACCGCAAAGACCACCACATCGAACGCCTCTGGCGCGAAGTGCGCCTCTACAAGATCGCCCCGATCACCCAGGAAATGGTCCTCAACTATCTCGCCGAGCACGTGCTGGGCTTGCCAAGGGGGTACTGACGAGTGGCGAGTGATGAGTGACCAGTGACCAGTGACGAGTGACCAGGGGTTGATGGTGCTGCTCGTCTGGTCACACATGCCTCGTGATAGCGCGTTGTTCCCAAAGACCTGCTGCAACAATCAGCGACCCACCACGCATCTCTCTACTGGTCACTGGTCACTGGTCACTGGTCACT
>QEUZ01000274.1 GCA_003577355.1 Chloroflexota bacterium
TCGGCGTAGTTGCGGAAGCCGGCAATGCCCTTCGGGTAGATCTCCAGCACGGCGTTGATCTTCTCCATTGGCCGGAAGAAGACGCCGACCAGCAGCAGGAAGGTGACGAACTCCCCTTCGCTCAAGCGGCCATGCAGCACCAGGTAGGCCCCGGCAATCATCACGATCACCTGCGCCAGGCGCATCGCGAAGTAGCTGAGCGACATGCTGGCGGTCATGATGCGGTAGGCATCCAGCTTGGTGGCGCGGTAGCGGGCGTTGTTCTGGGCGAAGAGCCTGCGTTCGTGGTCCTCATTGGCGAAGGCCTTCACCACGCGGATACCACCGACGTTCTCCTCGATGCGGGCGTTGAACTCGCCAACCCGCCGGAAGAGCTCCTTCCAGGTGCGGGTCATCTTGGTGCCGTAACGGATCGTGATCCAGCCAGCGGCCGGGACAACCAGCCCGGTCAGGAGCGCCAGTTGCAGGTTGACATAGAGCATCAGCACGAAGGCGCCGACGAAGGTCATCACCGCGACGAAGACATCCTCCGGCCCGTGGTGGGCGACCTCACCGATCTCTTCCAGGTCCTTAGTAACGCGCCCGACCAGGTGTCCCGTCTTCTGGTTGTCATAAAAGCCAAATGAGAGTTTCTGGAGGTGGTCGAAGCTCTTGCGGCGCATCTCGGTTTCGATGTTGATCCCGAGCATGTGGCCCCAGTAGCCGACGACAACCATCAGGCCGGTGTTCAGCAGGTAGACCGCCAGCAGGCCAATTGCCGCCAGGACGATCAGCCCCCAGTCGTCCCCCGGCAGCAGCCGGTCGACGAAGATGCCGACCGCCATTGGGAATGCCAGCTCCAGCACGCCGGAGATGACGGCGCACGAGAAATCCAGCAGGAACAAGCCACGATGTGGCCGGTAGTAGGAGAAGAACCGCCGCAATGTCGGCAGCGTCGCGGCGCTCACGCGGGCACTGGGTTCCAATCACGTCACGGCTGGCAGCGGACACAGGCGACCCGGTCGCACGCGACCGGGCTGCCCCATCGTACCCCATGCGGACGCCCCCTGCCTATACCCGACTCGTAAAATCGGGATACGGCGAGGTCGCCTCGACGCTACTCCCGGGCATCCGGCGGCGTGTCCGTCGAGAACTCGAGGATCGTGAAGCACTGTGGCGCGTGGTTGTCGATCGAGCCGATGCGGTCCCAGGCCCAACCGGCATGGACGTCGTTGCCCAGGATGTTCAGCTTCTCGTAGCGTGCGAACTGCACCCGCCACTCGTCGCCGGCCTGCGGCGGCACGGAGCGGCCATACGCCAGCGGCCCCATGCCGGCCCAGGGGAAGGCCAGTTCCACCGTCCAGCCGCGGTCGACATCGGTCGGGTCGTTCAGCGTGCCGTCGATCTGCACCGCCGTCCGCAGGCCGGGGAAGTCCCAATCGGTAAAGGCCCAGCGGGCGCCGCGCGGGTGCGCGCCACGCCACATATGCAAGCCGGCGCGGTCAAAGTTGCCGCCGAAGGAGACGGCCCGCCCGCTGAACAGGTCGAACTCCGGCACATCGAAACGGCTGCCACGGGTGTAGGCATCTTGCCAGATCAGGAAGACCTCGTAAACCGTCCCGAGCGCGTTCATCTCGAATTCGTAGTAACAGTCGCCGCCGTCGATGAAGACCTCGATGTCGTTCTCGTAGAAGATCAGCGAGTCGCGCTCAGTGAAGTGCGCCTCGACGTTCGGCTCCTCCAGCCAGAACGCGATGTAGAGCGCCTCGTCGTCCCATAGCGCCGCCGCGCGCGTATCGAGGAACGCCGGCCGCCCGGTCACCACGTCCACAAAGCGACGAGAACGCGGCGCCCTCCGCCAGACCGGCTGCGACAGGTCGCCCGTGAGTAACGGCCGCTCGGCCGCCCGGTAACACGTGTAACGCGATACCTCGGCGGCGCCGGCGTAGAGGTCGTCCATTTCCTCATCACTCCCAACGTCCGTGCCGTCACCCAGCGGCGCTGCCGGCCAGCACCCCGGTCAGATGGCCATCATGCATCTCCAGGATGCGGTCGGCCATGTCCGCCATCTCGCGGTCATGGGTCACCATCACCGTCAGCTTGTTGCGTGCCTTGCACTCGTCGATCAGCATGCGCACCACCTGTGCCCCGCGCACCGAATCGAGGTTCGACGTCGGCTCATCGGCCAGGACGATGGCCGGGTCATTCATCAGCGCGCGGGCGATGGCAACCCGCTGACGCTCACCACCACTGAGCCGTGAGACCTGGGTATTGGCGCGTTCCTTCAAGCCCAATTCGGCGAGCAACTGGTCGGCCTGGCGTGTGGCATCCGGGCCACAGGCGCCAATCGCGCGCATCAGCAGCACATTTTCCCGCGCGGTGAGATACGGGAAGAGGTTGAGCTGCTGGAAGATGAAGCCGACAGTGGTGCGTCGGTAGCCGGCACGTGCACGGGGTGGGAGTGTGCTGATCTCACGCCCAGCCACGATGATTGACCCACTGCTGGGAGTCAGCAACCCACCGAGCATGGCGAGCAACGTCGTCTTACCCGAGCCGCTCGGGCCAACAATTGCCAGGAACTCGCCAGCCTCCATGCTGAACGACACGTCGCGCACAGCCTGCACTTCGTTGCCGTCGCTCTCGTACGTCTTCGTCAGGTGCGTCACACTGACGAGGGGTTCGGGCACCGCGTTATCCCTTCCGGCGAACGGGCCGCCTACTGCTGCCGGCCAAGCGCAATGATCGGGTCGACTGCCAGCACTTTGCGCATCGAGAACAGCGCGCCAACGATCGACGTCACCAGCAGCAAGACGGTGGTGACAGCAATCAGCTCCGCTGAGAGTGAGACCGGCACGACGGCCGAGCCGGACTTCAGCGAGCGTTCGGTCAGCACCGCCAGCGGGATAGCCACCAGCATACCCAGCACGGCGATCGTGCCGACCTGCAGCAGCAGCTGCTGCATGACGTACCGGTTACTGGCGCCGACCGCCTTGAGCATGCCGATCTGACCTTCTTTCTGCAGCGTCAGCACGTAGAAGAAGACGCCGATCACCATCGTCCCGATCAGAAAGCCGAAGACCTGCAACGAGCGCACCGTAGCCGACTGCCCCGACACCCCTTCGATGTTGGCGAACGCGGTCTGCTTATCCACAACCTCGATCTCCCCGAGCACGCCAGATCGTTCCGGGCCCTGCACCAGCACGATACTGGCCACCGGGCGACTCGCCGGATCGGTCGCACCGTACTTCAGGTCGAGCAGCGTCGGGCGCAGGATATAGACGGCAGGCTGGAAAAAGAATGCCCCTTCGTCGATCTCCCCGACGATCGTCAGTTGCACCTGCTCCAGCCGCTGGTTGACCGTGACCGTGACCCCGATCTTCAAGCCAGTCTGGTCGAGGAATGTCTTGTCCGCCAGCGCCCCACGCGTGTCGGCAGCCGTGAGGGCACGCCCTGCGGTTACCGGCGGCTCGGCGATCGTGCCGGGGTCGTAGCCCAGCAGCGCCACCGAATCAGGTTGTTTGCCCTCCAGCCGGTAAGTGGCGGCTACGTAGGCCAGCGGAGCAGTTGCCCGAGCGCCAGTCGCCGGCCCAACCGCATCGACCATCGCCTGGCTCAGCTCGGACCGGATGACGCTGAGGCCAGCATTCTCCGAATAGGCGATGGCGTCAGCATCCATGTTCAGTAACGCGCTGCCAGCCAGCTCGTTCAACCCGGCGCCAAGCCCGTTGATCATCAGGATCAAATAGGCGATCAAGGCGAAGATACTGGCGATCAGCCCGAACTGAAGTCGCCGGCGGGAGATCTCTATCAAGCTCAGCATTGCTTTGCCTCACACAGGTTGCGGCACATCCCACTGGATGATGCACCGGCGGCGCCCGGCGCGACATGCCACAGGCTACCGGGTGGGATCGTACACCGCCACGATCATGCTGAAGTAACTGGGCGCTTCATAGGAAAGAAAGTCCACCGCCATATGGAGCGCCTCTTCGTCCCACAGCACCGCTGCGCGCGTCTCCAGGAACGCCGGCCGCCCAGCAACACGTGTGGCGTGATACCTCAGCCGCACCTGCGTAGAGGACGCTTACATGCTTCATGCTAGGGCGACCTCCGAGAACCCTTCATCGAGGAACGTGTCGTCACCCACTTCGAAGTCGGCCACTAGCTCCTCTGCCTCGACCACGTCAATGGTTTCGATCGTCTTGCCCATCACCGCACCAATGCGTTGCAGCAAATGCGTCTGGCGGCGCTCGAAAAACGCCGAGAAGTCATCGGTGCGCAGCAGAATCGGGTCGATCAGATGGGTCCGCAGATGTGCGTCAAGTTGTTCCTCCGAGATTCCGGCGGAATTCTGGACCCGCGACACGTATTCGCTCGGCGCCCGACCACCGATAACCCGGTTCGTCCGCGACGTGAGGGGAGTCTTGTTCACGATCGAGTCACACAGCGCCGGTGCAATGTTGTTGGCGCGACACCAGTGCTGCGGAAAGATGTGGTGTATATCAACCTGTTCGTCGAAGTATGTTGCGAAATCGGACGTCTGGCCTGTGCGAAAGTCTCGCGCACCCTCACGCAACAGGAGCGCATAGATCCCCTTATAGGCGGCACTGCCGCGGGTACGAAGCGAGAGCAGCCGGTCTCGCGTGAAGACTGCATCGGTAACCGTTCTCGGCTCTGGCCCGCCGCGCATCCAGTCAATGACCTCAGGCAGATCGCGGCTGAAGCGTGTCTCGGTAGTACCGCCGTACAACTCGCCGAAGACACCGCACCAGAACCAACGCGCCAGCTTATCGTTGTTGCCCTGAGCATCCCAGTCCTTATCGAGAACCGAGAGAATCGCGCAGAGCGGAATAAGCTGACTTCCATACGGTAGGAACTTGGTGTCGAAGAGATGCTGTCGGTAGAGGAACTTCTCGGCACGAAACAGACCGTGCATCACCTGGTCCGCCCAGGCCGTATAGTCGTTGAGCGCTAGTTTGAGCATGTCGACACGGCGGCAGCCGATCGCCGGAGCGCGGTCACCGTCGGAACCTTGCGCCAATGCGCGCTTTCTGCGGTCCCAAGTCGCCAGCAACGTAATTGCCTGGAGAAAGTCGGTGTTCGAAAACCCAGATAGGATACGGTGCTGTCGCAGCTTGCGCTGGCGCTCGTCCCAGTCCTTGCGCAATTCATAGCCGTCGGCGGCAAACGTTGCAGTCAGAAGCTCGAAGACAGTGAGGGTAACGCCCCCTGTATTGACCTTCTCAAAGACTGCACAAACCGCATCCTTTGGTGTGTCGTTCGAGAGTTCGATCACCGGGATGTGGTACAGCGCAAATCGTCGAATGACTTCCTTGTTGAACTGATTCCAGAGTTTGATGGACTCAGGAGCGTAGTTCCAATACTCCTCAAACGCGACGCGCCAATCATCAGGGTCAAACACCTTCCCCAGGGGAAATAGCATCGCCTCGTACTCCTTCTCAGGCGTGGAGTAGTCGGCCACAATTTCGTTACGGAACGTTCGGATGATTCTGTCCGCCGGTAGCGAGACAATCGCTTCTTCCCGATCGGTCTCTGGGTCGAGCGCTTTGCGCATGTCAACGTAGTACCAGCGCAGAATCTCCTTGCCGCGTTCGTCTCGGGTGGTTACAGGCCGGCCGAGCATTAGCGATTGAAAGAGCGAGGTCAGTCGTTGCTGGCCATCCAGAATGAGCCGCTCGGTACGGACATGCGGCGGAGGAGAGGCTCCCTCGATTGGCCGCTGCTTGAAGCGGACATTCTCGCCACCGGCACGCAACATCATCACAGCGCCGATCGGGTAGGCAAGAGAAATGCTGGCCAGGAGGCTGCGCACATGGGCGTCGTCCCAGACCCATCCGCGTTGGAAGTCGGGCAACTGTGACTTGCCCTCCTGTGCCTCGCGGAGCATCCCCTCCAGAAGTTCTCGCTCAATGCCGAATGACGTGACGGCCATGTCGTGCTCCTACCCGCTGCGGGACGTGTCGTTACGATGCCATGCCACAATCGTGGCTCTCGATTGCTCGAACGCCAGCTTTGGTGTTCAGGGAAGAACATACCATCGACGTGGACGCACCGCGA
>QEUZ01000275.1 GCA_003577355.1 Chloroflexota bacterium
GGGGCTATCCAGAGTGGCGTAGACGATACCTGCGCTCAGCAGGCCTGCATAGACTGACGCGCCCGCGCCAACCAGGAGCCAGCCAATGGTGTTGGCCGGTTGCCGCGCAACGATCACCGCGCCGACGATGGGGAACCCCAGCATGGCGAAGGCGCCGTAGACGCTTTCCCAGCTCTGCGAGGACGTGATGAACAGGAGCGAGATAGCCGGTAACGCCAGCAGACAGAATGCGGCCGCGCCACCACCGACCCAGGTCGCCGTCCGAGCCGTCATTCGCACCCCCGCAGACTAGCCGGGTGAACGCGCCGCAACAGACCACACTGTCTGAGTGCAAACGGTAGCACAGGGTGGTAGCGTCAGTTGGGCAGGAACAGCCCACGTCCCCTCCGGGCACCCCTCACCCTGCACGAGCGTGGATGCAAGGGCAGGTCCTCGCTCTGTCTGAGACAACGACAGCTTGAGCGAAACAACCCCAGTTCCCCCAAGGCACCCCTCGCCCCGCGGGAGAGGGGCCGGGGGTGAGGTTCCACCCGCGTCGCCACGTGCTCTACTATTCCCTACCGGACGATTAGCCGGAGCAGGTAAGGGGCAAACATGGCACGCGAGTACTCGCTCGATAACATCCGCGCTTTCCATGCACAGGTGTCGATTGCCAACTGGGACAAGCCGGGCGAGATCATGCGCTACGCCTTTCTGCGCATGCCGGAGTTCTTCCACCACGCCGTGATCGAACGTGACGGCCCGGTGAGCGTGCTGGCGAGTGAACCGGACGACGCGCTGCCCGGCACGCGCGTGCGTACCCCGCTGGGGGAGATGGCGCTGGATGCGTATGTCCAACGTGGGCCTGTCAATGGGGTCGTCATCGTGCGCAACGGGGTAGTTGTCTACGAACGTTACCCACGCATGCGCCCCAACGACCGCCACCTGCTGATGTCGGTCTCGAAAGTCTTCGCCAGCGCATTGGTGGCGATCTTCGAGGACCGTGGCTTGCTCGATACCGCACTGGGGATCGAGACGTATTTGCCGGAGGTCAGCGCATCCGGTTGGGCCGGCGTCAGCATCCGCGACGTGCTAGACATGGCCTCCGGCATCGACTGCGACCAGACGTTGCCGGATGTCTACACCAACTCGGACCGCGCCTACTACCGCTTTGAGGAGTCGCTCGACTGGTTGCCGCCGGTGCATCCGCCAGTTGCCCACTGGGAGTACCTGGCCGAACTGGGCCGGGCCAAGCAGCCGGGGCTGGCCTTCGACTACTCCTCGGCCAACACGGCGATGCTCGCCTGGCTGGTGGAAAAGATCAGCGGCAAGGGGCTGGCCGACCTGATCTCCGCGGAGCTCTGGGGCCGCATCGGCGCGGAAGGGGACGCGCTCATCACCATCTCCAGCCACGGCGCGACGGCGATCCACGGCGGCATCTCCGCCCGCCTGCGCGATGTCGCCCGCTTTGGGCTGCTCTTCACCCCCAGTTGGCAGGTTGTCAGCGATACGCCAATCGTGTCGGAGCGCCACCTGGCGGCGATCCAGCACGGCGGCCGCCCGGAGATCTTCGACAAGGGCGCAACCGGCCAGCGCATTATCGATCAGCTCGCGCCCGCCACCCCGCGCCACAACAGCTACCAATGGGACTTCGTCATGCCGGACGGCGACTTCTACAAGGGCGGTTACGGCGGCCAGGGGCTCTATATCTCCCCCAGCCGCGACCTGGTGATCGCCTTCACCGGCACGAACGATGCCGACGGCAACGAAAGCGGCATGATGAGCATCGCCCAGCAGATCAGCGCACGCAGCGGGTAACCCGAACCCGACAACCAGCTCCCCAGCAGAAGATGTAAAGGGAGGCAGTACTGCTACGTCCAGTCACACACTGGGATGCCCCACGCCGAAATCGCGTCGGGCGCCGGTTTGCGGCTGCGCTGCTTCTCTCTACCCGCAGCGCGATGACACTGCAACAGAATCGGGACAGCAGCCGGGACACTTCCGGGACACGGACTCATGACACTGCGCTGCCCCCTGCCTCATGCTGATCGTGCGAACTGCAACCGATCAGGAAGGGGTGAGAACAGATGGAACAGGCATTGCAGGCCCGACGGAGTGAATGCGGCAGATTGTGGCTCGGCCTGGCAGCGGCAGCGGTGGCCCTGACCATCATCACGCTCCTTGCAAGTGTCAGCATGCAGGCGAGTAGCCCATTCGACATGGAACGCCAGCAGGCCAACTCGTTCTCGACACCCACGTCGTCCCGGCAGTCCGCACCCCCAGTTGCTGCGCCAGTTGCCCAGCCAGCGACCTCGTTGCAGACTACCGAACAGGACGGCACGATGGTTCCGAGCGCCCCGTCCACTCCGGTTCCGCTGGCGCCAGTGTCGCCAGCCCCTGACCACACCGTACCGGCCACCGGCACGCATTGATCCTGGAGGATGGCATTGCGCACACCGCTGGCCCTTTCCGGCGATCTCCCGGTTTCGGTGCCCCCCGGTTTCGGACACGTTCGATTGCGCGGTGCATGGCTGCACGCCGGTCGAACTGTCTGGCTCTGCGTCTTCGTGCTCGCGCTGCTCGTATTCGGCGTGGCGTTGTTCCGGCTCTACGATGTCCAAAGCACTCCATGCGCGACGAACCCCATCGCGGATTCCTGGCCGGATTGCGCGGAGTTTCAGCGTGGCATCGACCAGATTGGGTTGTCGCCCCGCTCGTTTGGCGCCTACTTCTTCGTGCTCAGGGGCGTTGCGGCGTTGCCGCTCTTCGCGCTTGGCGCGCTGCTGATCTGGCGGCGAGCCGAACGCCTGCCGGCCCTCCTGCTGGCGACCCTGTTGCCGGTTGTCGGAGCAGCGGGAACCTGGTTCAACCCACTCTGGGATTGGGCACGGTTCTTTGTGCCGGAGCTCGATATCCCGGTCATGTTCCTGAGCACCCTGTTCCTGTGCGGCTACATCTTCGGCTATACCTTCCCAGACGGTTCCTTCGTGCCTCGCTGGACACGCTGGCTGGCGCTCGGATGCATCCCCCTCGCGATATCGCGGAGCTTCCTGGACGGGACAGCGCTTGACTTCGAAACCTGGCCGGCTCCGCTGCCACAAGCCCTCAACCTTGGGCTGGCAGGCTCGGCAGTGTACGCACTCGCGTATCGCTATCGGAGGGTGTCCAGCGCGATCGAACGCCAGCAGATCAAGTGGGTCGCGGCCGGTTTCAGCCTGCTCTTCGCGAGCTGGCTCGTTGACTACTTCGTCTGGAACATCTATCCCGAACTGACCGGCGAGGCGCTGCTCAGCAGTGGACGTGCGTTGGTGCTCTGGGAACTGGCGCAAGACACAGCCTGGTATGCCGGGCAGATCATCTTCGCCGTGTGCCTCGGGTTCGCCGTCCTGCGCTACCGGCTCTGGGACATCGATGTCATCATCAACCGTGCCCTCGTGTACACCACCCTCACTGCCGCCCTTGTGGGTGTGTATGCACTCATCGTCGGGTTGGTGAGCCATCTGGTGCAGGTCGGTGGTGGGCGCCTCGCGGCGATCGTCGCCGCTGGGGTGGTCACGATCGCCTTTCAACCGCTGCGCACGCGCCTACAGCGTGCCGTCAATCGGCTGATGTACGGGGAGCGCGACGACCCATACGGCGTCCTCTCGCGCCTCGGCCGGCGTCTTGAGGCGAGCCTGGCACCCGAAGCCGCGCTGCAGACGATCGTTGAGACAGTCGCTCAAGCACTGAAGCTGCCCTACGCGGCAATCGAGCTCCACCTCAGCGACGGCCCATTCGTTGGCGCGATGACTGGTGTGCCGGTGCAACACCCGGAACCACTGACACTCAACTATCAGGGCGAAACCGTCGGGCGCCTCCTGCTGGGAGTACGCCGCGGTGAGACACACTTCTCATCGGCCGACAGGCGCGTCCTGCAGGACATTGCCCACCAGGCAGGGGTGGCGGTGCATGCGTTCCGCCTGACAATCGACTTGCGCCGCTCACGCGAGCGCATCGTCGCCGCACAGGAGGAAGAACGGCGCAGGCTACGACGTGATCTGCACGATGGCCTTGGCCCGACGCTTGCCAGCCTGTTCCAACGCCTCGACACCGCCGGCACGCTCATCGAACGTGACCCTCAGGCCGCTACCGCCATGGTTCAGGACCTCAAGGGTCAAGTCAAGACGACGGTCGCCGACCTCCGCCGGCTCGTCTATGCGCTTCGCCCACCTACATTGGATGAACTTGGCCTGGCAGGAGCGATCCGCGAACACGCGACACACTTCGAAGGGGCTGCTGGGCTGCACATTGCGGTTGATGCCCCTGTCACGCTCCCACCACTACCTGCCGCGGTGGAGGTTGCCGCGTATCGCATTGCGCTGGAGGCGCTGACGAACGTCGTGCGCCATGCTCAGGCGGAAGCGTGTCGGATCAGCCTGACGCTAGACGATGCGCTCCATCTGGAGATCATTGATGATGGCGTCGGGTTGGACGCAGGGTCGCGCGCAGGGGTCGGCATGGCATCAATGCGCGAGCGGGCCGCTGAAATCGGTGGGGAATGTTACATTGAGCGCCGAACACCGCGCGGCACGCGCGTGATTGCGCACCTGCCACTTGGGGAACGCGGGTAAGCGATGGAACGCATGCGAGTCCTGATCGCCGACGATCACCCATTTTATCGCGAGGGCGTGCGCACCATGCTCTCCACCGTTCCAGAGATCGACGTCGTCGCAGAAGCGTCGAGCGGCGAAGAGGTGCTTGCACTCGCCGCCGAGCACCGGCCGGATGTGATCCTGATGGATATCAAGATGCCGGTGCTCAACGGCATCGAGGCCACCCGCCGTATCCTGCAGGCCGACCCGAGCATCGGGGTGCTGGTGCTGACCATGTACGACGACGACGACTCGGTATTCGCCGCGATGCGTGCCGGCGCTCGCGGCTACTTGCTCAAGGATGCGACCCTGGCTGATGTTCTGCGCGCGATGACGGCGGTCCAACAGGGGGAGGCAATCTTTAGCCCGACGATCGCCGGCCGGCTCGTGGGTTACTTCGGCAGGTCACAGGCGGCGCTACCGCCCGCCTTTCCTGAGCTCACCGAGCGCGAGTACGAGATCCTCACACTGATCGCGCAGCGTCGGAGCAATGCAGAGATTGCGTCGACGCTGTTCCTGAGTCCCAAGACAGTGCGCAACCACGTCTCCAACATCTTCAGCAAGTTACAGGTCGCCGACCGCGCGGAAGCGATGCTTGCCGCGCGCGCGGCTGGGCTCGGTCACGATCCACGCTAACAGCGCACTGTCGTTCGTCACACGCACAGGCGTGGCAATACGTTCCAACTCGTGGCTCGTTTCGACGCCCAGTACGAGACGATGGCGCGTGCCAAGCGTTGTGTGAGCGCATGTCGATTTCACGCACGGTTGTTCGACGTATCAGTAGTGGGCCGGAGCGACCGGCCGGTTACCGTAGCCGAGGAGGCGCACGATGACACAGAAGATTACCGCCAACCTGTGGTTCGACAACCAGGCGGAAGAGGCGGTCGATTTCTATATCTCGCTGTTCGACGATGCGGAGGTGCTGAACGTGCTGCGCTACGTCGAGGGTGGCATGGGCGAAGTGGGCAAGGTCATGACGATCACCTTCCGGCTGGCTGGCCAGGTGTTCACGGCGATCAACGGCGGGCCGGAGTTCCAGTTCACCGAGGCCGTTTCCTTCGCGATCGACTGCGGCTCGCAGGAGGAGGTCGACCGCTACTGGGAGTTGCTCACGGCAGAGGGCGAACCCGGCCCCTGCGGCTGGCTGAAGGACAAGTACGGGCTGTCGTGGCAAGTCGTGCCACGCCGGCTGCTGGAACTGCTGCACGACCCCGACCAACGCAAGGTCAGCCGCGTCACCCAAGCCATGCTCCAAATGGGCAAGCTGGATATCGCCGCGCTGGAAGCAGCCTACGACGCAGCCTGAGCGCCACACCTGCCCGGCGGCCGCCCCTGGCTGGAGTACGCGAGGGCCGCGTTGCCCGCAGGAATGGAGGGCGGCTTGCCAGGTGCGCTGACCCGAGGGATCGGCCTCTGC